>CAYNDI010000303.1:0-2506 GCA_964395955.1 uncultured Dehalococcoidaceae bacterium | reverse complement strand
TCAAAGGGGGACAATATACCTTTGAAAATGTATCGTCTCCCTTTCGTAAAGGGAGATAAGAGAAGGATTTTCAAAACGGGGGCGTCTAAGAGGGGCGAAGCCCCTCTTTCTTTTTATCCCCCTCTCCAACCAATATTATTTTCGGGGAAGTCAATCCAGCTGGTTGGAGAGGGGGATTAAGGGGGTGAGGTCAGCACCTGACACCGGATACAAGCAGAACTATGAAATATAAAATTTGACAGTGACGGGATGACTGACTAAAATAAAGTGCCTGCCCCGATAAAGTCCGAACGTTTAAAACCGGTTGAAACAATCGTGGGTAAATGGAGAAAGTCAATAAAATACCGGCACTTTTATTAAGTGCACCATAGTCTTCTTAATTCAGTCTTTTCCAGCGGGAGGTCCGATATGAAATATATTACTTATATGTTGCATAACTTTAAAAATATACCCCAGATAAAGAAGCTATCCAGCGATAAAATCCGGGATATCGAAATCGTTGGTACGGTGCTGCCTTTCAAAACGAATAACTATGTCGTAGAAAACGTAATCGACTGGTCGAACGTACCCGACGACCCGTTGTTCATCCAGACATTTCCGCAAAAGGGCATGCTCTTACCGGAACACTATCAGAAAATGGAATCGGTTTTAGATTCTACTACTGATAAGGCAGACATAAGAAAAGCGGCCAATGAGATAAGGATGCAGTTGAATCCGCATCCGGCCGGACAGATTGAATACAACGTACCGTCGCTGCAGGATAACATACTAAACGGGATGCAGCACAAATACCGCGAGACGGTATTATTTTTCCCGAGCCAGGGACAAAGCTGCCACGCGTACTGTACTTTTTGTTTCCGGTGGCCGCAGTTCGTGGGTATTGAGGAGTTGAAGTTCGCCTCGAACGATGCCGAAGTACTGGCACGGTACGTGACCGAGCATTCCGAGGTCACCGACGTTCTGTTCACCGGGGGCGACCCGCTATTGATGAAAACGAGTATCCTCTCGGCGTATATCAGACCGCTGCTCGATGCGAAGGTACCTCATCTCAGGAATATCAGGATAGGCACCAAAGCCCTGGCTTACTGGCCGTACCGGTTTTTAACGGACAACGACGCCGATGATTTACTCAACCTGTTCCGGGAAGTTAAAGCCGCGGGTAAGCATCTGGCATTTATGGCACACTTTAATCATCCTGCTGAGCTTGCGACCGATGCCGTCAAGAACGCGATAAACAAAGTCCTCGAGACCGGCGCCATGATAAGAACGCAGTCGCCGTTATTAAGGCATATCAACGATTCTCCCGAAGTCTGGGCCGAGTTGTGGCGCAGACAAGTGGCCCTCAACTGCATACCGTACTACATGTTTGTCGCCAGGGACACGGGGGCGCAGCATTATTTCGGCGTGCCGCTGGTGGAAGCCTGGCAGATTTACCGCCAAGCCTATCAGTCCGTCAGCGGGATATGCCGAACCGTACGGGGACCGAGTATGTCCTGTGTTCCCGGCAAGGTACAGATCCTGGGGGTGAGTGAGGTGCGGGGCGAAAAAGTAATGGTGTTCCGCATGATTCAGGGGAGAAACCCGGACTGGGTAGCCCGTCCTTTCCATGCCGAATACGACGAGACGGCCACCTGGTATGACGACCTGAAGCCGGCCTTCGGGGAGGCTAAATTCTTCTTCCAGGACGAACTCGACAGTATGCTGCAAGGCAGCCAAAAGAAAGCGGTTACGGGCAGCGTTAAATAATCGTTGTTCAGGATTTACCGAGAATAACGCCGTCTTTAGTATACTTCTGGGTCATGGAAAAGGCGAGGAATAAAAGGGGCCTGTCGACTCGTGTCACCCGGAGTGGACAGTGCCTCAGTCCGGCGGGTACCCAGATAAGGCAGCTTTTAGTGAGCAGGTATTTCTCGTCTTCCATCCAGAATTCAACCTCGCCGCCTAAATCACTGGGGTTTTGCGGGTCGTTGCCGATGAAGCCGACAATCTCGTCGAAGTCATGCACGTGAGAGGGGGAGCCCTCGGTCTCGGTAGCTTTCCAGTACCAGGATAGTATAACGCTGGAAGCCCCTTTCATAATCTCGTCTTCCAACCATAGAATCCGCGTGGCCCTCGTCGCGTAGCCATGCTCTTTATCTTTCTGGGCAGTTCCCGGTGGCGTTATTAATTTATCCAGTATATATTTTTCATATTTACGTTCCGCCATTATTAATTACCTCCTCGGGATAATATTTACGTAAGAGTATAATAGCATATTTGGAGGATTATTGATAAATGAGAGGGATTTTTTAACCTCACCCCCTTTATCCCCCTCTCCTGGCAAGGCTTTCAGCAGGAGAGGGGGGGTTATTTTAAGAGGGGGCTGGCGCCCCCTCTTAAACACCCCGCTTTGAAAATCCCTCTCTATCTCCCTTTACGAAAGGGAGACGAAACATGTTGTCCCCCTTGGAAAAAGGGGGAGTAAGGGGGATGTTAAAGGGCGGTCAGGGTGGGAATAGATGAGATG
>CAYNDI010000302.1:0-2513 GCA_964395955.1 uncultured Dehalococcoidaceae bacterium | reverse complement strand
TCAGCTTGCTTCTGACGAGGCTATGGTTTAAGATAGTGGCGTCCGGGTGCAAATATTTGCATTAATAAACAGATTACTCGGGAGGTCAGGGAATGGAACTCGGTCTTGAAGGTAAAGTGGCTCTGGTGACCGGCGCGGGGAGTCCGGTGGGGTTCGGGCGGGGTATAGCGCTGACTCTGGCGAAATACGGGTGCGACGTCGTTGTGAACGATATTGACCTCGAAGGCGTGAAAAAGACCGCCGGTGAAATAGAAGCCCTGGGACGTAAAGCCCTGGCGATTAAAGCCGACGTGACCAGGGTAGCCGAGGTAAAAGACATGGTCGAAAAAGCCCTGGAGAAGTTCGGCAGGATAGACATCCTGGTCAATAACGCCGGACGCACCACCACGCCGACGCCTTTCGTAGAGACACCCGAGCAGAACTGGGAGACCGTGTTCAACCTCAATATTTACGGGGTGTTCCACTGCACCAAGGCCGTCCTGCCGCAGATGATAGAGCGAAAAAGCGGCAAGATAATTAACATAACGTCCGGCGCCGGCATCAGCGGCATGCCCCGGTGCGTCCATTACGGCGCCTCCAAGGCGGCGATTATCGTCTTTACCAAGGGATTATCCAGGGAGGTGATAGGGCAAGGCATCAATGTCAACGCCGTGGCGCCGGGCGTCGGCGATACCAACTTCCTGAAGACGGGCAACTTCCCGCCGGGCGAACTGGATAGGGCGGTGGCTACGGTGCCGACAAGGAGGTCGACGACGCCGGATGACGTAGGCAACATGGTGGCGTATCTTGCCTCCGACCTCGCCGGACAGATTGTCGGGCAGACGTACCTCGTCGACGGCGGACACGCTTAAGGAGCTGACCGATGGGCATTTCACAACAGGAATTCAAGCGGCGTTATGATGCCATACGAGGGTTGATGAACCGGGACGGGCTGGACTGTATCCTTGTGGTCGGTCGGGGGGACGACTTCAACCGCGGCAATATCCGGTATATCACCGGTTCCGGTCGGGGAGGGTGCTGTGTGTTTCCCCCGGAAGGTAAGCCCGTCTTTCTCACGGGACCGGGACAGTCATCATCGCCGAAAGTCCGCAAAACCATTGAAGCCGGCGGACTACTCCACCTGAGAGAAACGGACAATCCGACGGAACAGGTCAAGAAAGAGCTAGCGCGATGCTACGGGGGCAAACGGGTGGGAATAATCGGTACGGGCTGTATTTCCGTAGAGATGTATCAGGTCGTCAAGGAAGAATACGGCGAGAAACTCGAAGATGCGACCGGGATATTCGAGGAACTGCGGTCGGTCAAGAGCGCCGAGGAAATTTCCAAGATGCGGCAGGCCGCCGCCGTAGCCGATAACGTTTACTCCATACTCCGGGAGATGATACGACCGGGCCTGAGCGACTGGGAAATCTACGGGCAGGTGAAAAAGACAATTTTTGAGATGGGCTGCGAGTACTCCTTCGACCTGATAGACGCCGGAGGCTCGAGATTGAACATGACCTTCGCGCCGACCGGCGAGAAGTTGAAAGACAATAACACTTTATTCATGGAGATTACCCCGGCTTACGAAGGGTACTATGCCCAGTTGCCGGTGACTTTGCCGGTGGGGAGATACCCGCCGCAGATACGAAAAATGGCCGGTGTGTGGGAAAAAGCCGATAAAAACGCCCGGAGAATCCTGAAGCCGGGAACGAAAGTATCCGATGTCTACGCCGCGCTTATAAACACGGTGCGCGAGAATGACTACATCTCGCCGCTGCGCCCCGGCCACTCAATAGGTCTGGACGCCCTCGATTTCTGGTCGATTACAGAGACCAACGACAGGATACTCCAGGCGGGTATGACACTGGCGGTGCACCCGAGTATTATGACCCAGCCCGGCGGCGACGCCTGCGGTATGGGGTATACCTACCTTATCACGGGCACGGGCGCGGAAAGATTCAGCAGGGTGGATTTGACAGAACTGCGGCATGACTGACCGCCACCTGAGATTAGAGGCGAAAAAACCTAGCTGTTCCTCAGATTGCGTATGATTTCCCTGAAGGCCGGCCTTTTACCGTACATCAGCAGGTAAGTCCGTAAAACCCTGATGGCTACGTACAGCGCCCCGAGGATGGAAAGCACCATCACGAGGATACTGACCACCAGTTCCCAGACAGGAACGCCACTTACGCCCAGCCTCAGCAAGGTTGTCACGGGAGCCGTAACAGGGAAAATACTTAGAACTACCCAGATTGGACTGTTCGGGAAGATAAATAACAAAGACCCGAACCAGAAGGGTATAAACACAGGCATTGTCAGCGTCGTAATCAGCTGCTGGCCTTCACGGTTACTGGTGCTGATAGCGCCGATACCTGCCGCAACCACCATAAAGAACAGATAACCCAGAATGAAATAGACCAGCCCCAGAACGATGAAGTTGCCCGGCAACTGAATACCGCTGAAAAAACCGCCGAAAGTGGACGAAGCCAGATTCAGCAGGAGCGGAAGCGAGACCAGCCAGACGGCCACCT
>CAYNDI010000301.1:0-2519 GCA_964395955.1 uncultured Dehalococcoidaceae bacterium | reverse complement strand
TGTTACGGCTACCGAACTGGTGATAGACGGCGGTATGATAGGTGCTCCACCGCCGGTGTATCCGGAAGAAACTTATCCGGGCAAGAAACGAAAGTGGATTAACTAGACCGAAGAGTATAACATACATACCAGGATATTTAATGTACAGGAGGACTTATTATGATTAAAACGATTTCGCTGGCGCACAGAAAACCCGGTCTTACCCACGCCGAATTCAACAAGCACTGGCTTCACACGCACGGACCGCTGGCAGCCAAACTCATCCCCCATGTGAAAAGATATGTGCAGAACCACTATATAGAGGTGCCGGGCATGGAGTTCGAGGGCGATGGCATCGTGGAGATGTGGTATGACAGTGTCGAGGACTGGCAGAAGTCCATGAAAGCCATCGGTGAAAGCCCGGAATTAGTGAAAGACGGGACAAGCTTCGCGCAGATGAAGCCCGGGGGTTTATGGGTGGTGGAAGAGCACGTAATCCTGGACAATACCGGCAGGTAATAATTAAGGAGAGAGCCATGGATAGAGTTAAAGGCAAGGTAGCTATCGTTACCGGAGGGGGTTCGGGAATCGGCGAGGCGACCGCCAAACTGCTGGCTAAGGAGAGTGCTGAAGTTGCCATCGTGGATATCGACGACGACAACGGTAACCGGGTAGCTAAAGAGATAGAAGCCGCCGGCGGTACGGCCGGATACTGGCACATGGATATTTCCAAAGAGAAAGAGGTCGAGAAGACTTTCGCGGATATCAACAAGAAATATGGCAACCTTCATATCCTGGTCAATAATGCGGGAATCGCCGGTCGCGGCGGTCCCAGCCACGAAACGTCCGCCGAGGACTGGGACAGCGTAATGAACGTCAACCTCAGGGGGACTTTCCTGTGCACCAAGCATGCCGTCCCGTATATTTTAAAGTCCGGCGGCGGCAGCGTTATCAACGTTTCCTCGATTATGGGGATTCTGGGCGGACCGACGCCGGTTTACTGCAGCTCCAAGGGCGGCATCCGTACGCTGACCAAAGCGGATGCCGTTACTTATGCCCGGCAGAATATCCGTTTTAATTCCGTTCATCCCGGCTATATCATTACGCCGCTTTTCAAGAACCTGGCGGCTAAAACACCGCAGGGCGTGGAGGGCTCGATAAAGCAGGAAGGTGAAAGAATCCCGATGGGGCGCATGGGCATGCCGGAGGAAATCGCCAGCGGCATCCTCTTTCTGGCGTCCGACGAATCCAGCTATATCACCGGCCTCGAACTGATAATAGACGGGGGCATGATTATCGTTTAATCTATATGAGGTGAGTCAAATATGGGAAAGTTATTAGAAGGCCGGGTAGCAGTGGTTACCGGGTCCGGCAACGGCATCGGTCGTGCCGAGGCTATCGGCCTGGCCGCACAGGGCGCCAAGGTGGTGGTGAACGACATCGGCACATCATATGACGGTCGGGGGACATCGCATGAACCCGCCGATGCTGTCGTCGATGAGATAACAAGCGCCGGCAACACGGCGATAGCCTGTCACGACAGCGTGGCGACGGAACAGGGGGCGGAGAATATCATCAGAACGGCTATCGACAACTACGGGCGCATCGACGTGCTGATAAATAATGCCGGCGTGGTACGCGACCCTCAGAATGTCTACGAATACAAAACCGAAGACTGGGAAATTCTGATGAAGACCCATCTCTTCGGCACCTTTTATTGTACCCGGAGTGCCTGCTACTACATGAAAAAGCAGGGTTACGGAAGAATCATCAACACTTCTTCACACACCGGCTTTGGATGGAAAGGGTTTACAGGGTACGGCGCCGCCAAGGAAGGAATAGCCGGTTTCACGCGGACGGTAGCCAGAGAGATGGCCGAGTTCGGCGTTACCTGCAACGCCATACGCCCGGTTGCGCACTGGCGAGGCACCAAGGGAGACATACCGCAGGTAGCCGTCAACCGCCCGGAGGATGTTGCCGCTTTAGTCGTGTACCTTGCCAGCGAGCCGGCCGACCATATTAACGGCTGTATCTTTGAAGTCTGGAAAGGGCATGTGGGTATTTTTATCGAGCCGCCGCCCGTGCAACAGGTTCTCAAGAAAGAAGGTAGCTGGACCACCGGGGAACTGGCGGAGGCTATCCCCCGGACACTGACCAAAGGCCGGTCCCGCGAAGATTTCCCGGAAACCCTGAAACTGGAATAAGTCAGTTCCCTGGCTGATAGTCTGCCGAATTGCATCCAGGTCAGGACTAAATCGCACTCACTTTAGCCGGCGTTATCGAACGAGAGCCACCGATATATTTACGAAGGCTTTCCGGCACGTTATCGGTCGATCTAACTATATCCGTTTGAAGATAGACGGTGGTCATATGCATGAGTCACTAACCTGGGCTCGCCTGACCAAAGGATAAAATCAAAGGTGCTAAGCCGAACGTTTTAACAGAGGAACGGGATCAAGCAGACAAACCCTGCATCATCCCTCACACCGAGGGAAGGGTGGCTGCATTAAATCCGGCAATCCGGCCAAAGTGTATAACCA
>CAYNDI010000300.1:0-2521 GCA_964395955.1 uncultured Dehalococcoidaceae bacterium | reverse complement strand
CAGGCCGATTGGGGGCATCAGTATATCGTTAACGAACGATGAAATAATGGCGCCGAAGGCCACTCCGATGATGATGCCCACCGCCAGGTCCACCACATTACCCCTCAGGATAAATGCCTTAAAGTCTTTCATCATATCTGCCACCTCCTGTCCATAATATGAAAAAGGGACTTTTCTTTGGCATTGATACAGGCTATCAGGATAATGATTATATTACTAGTACTATAAAAAATCAATACCCAGTCACGCCGGACAGGTTAGAATCCGCCCTTACTTTTTCAGTTCTTCTGCCAGCCTGAGGGCGTACTGGTCGGTCATACCGGCGATGTAGTCCACTACCCCCCGCTCGGTGGTATCGGCGTGGATACGGTATTCCGCCGGCAGCCTGTCCTCGTGAGTGTTGAAATACCGGTATAAAAATATCACTACGTATTTAGCGTTCGCGGCTTCAGCGCGTCCGGTGCTCGGGTTGTAGACCGTATCAAATAAGAAATCCCGCAGGATATCGGCGGCAGCCAGCACCGGAGGACTCATGATTATGGCCGGTTTTCCCGGAGTTTTTTCACCGGCACACGCCTCCCATGAACTCCGGATAATATCGTTAACCATGGTATTAATGCGCCGCGAGTGGGTATTCCCCAGCACATTGATAGCCGGGAGGGGCAGCTCGTTCTCGGTAAGTATTCCGGCCCGGATGGCGTCGCCGATATCATGGTTGATGTAGGCGACCATGTCCGCTATCTTGACCGCCTCGCCTTCGAGGGTGCCTACCTCTCCCCAGTCCTTGCCCAGGATGGCCACATCGCTCTTGGAATGATTGACAATGCCGTCCCTGACCTCCCAGGTAAGGTTGAGTCCCTGCCCGTCCTTCTCCAGAAGGTCGACGATGCGCAGGCTCTGTTCGTTATGGCGGAATCCCCCGCTGTAAAGCTCGTTTAAGGTATCCTCCCCCCAGTGCCCGAAAGGCGTGTGCCCCAGGTCATGCCCCAGGGCTATCGCCTCGGTGAGGTCCTCGTTCAGGTTCAAAGCGCGGGCGATGGTGCGGGCAATCTGGGAGACTTCCAGCGTATGGGTCAGCCGGGTAACGTAGTGGTCGCCGAGGGGGGCGATAAAGACCTGTGTTTTATGCTTCAGCCGTCGGAAGGACTTACAGTGGATGATGCGGTCGCGGTCGCGCTGGAAAGCGGTGCGTACCGGGTCGGGTTCTTCCGCCCTTATCCTGCCACGTGACAGCCGGCTCCTGGCGGCATGAGGAGAGAGGCTTTCTTCCCTCTCCTCGGTTATTTCGCGGATTTTTAAACGTTCAATCACCTCATGCCCAGTTTAGTACCGGCGGGCTGGTTTTTACAAGTCCTTCCGGTAGGCCACGCCTTCAATCATTAAAAGGCAATCCTCAAAAAAACAGGGGCGGGTCAAAAACCCGCCCCTCTGTATTTTCTTTCCGTATATTTTATTTAGTTACCCAGTTTCTTCTCGGCCGCCGCGATGATATCTCGCGTGATATCAATCATATCAGGGCTGACGGAGACGGACGTTACACCCCATTCCACCAGCTTCTCCGTTATTTCCGGGTAGACCGAAGGCGCCTGACCGCAGATGGAGCAGGTAACGCCCCTGGCTTTACAGGTCCTGACCACTTTTTCGATGGATATCATGACGGCTTCGTTACGCTCGTCGAAGGTGGCGGCCAGCTTGGCGCTGTCGCGGTCGATGCCCAGCGTTAGCTGGGTAAGGTCGTTGGAGCCTATCGATATTCCATCGATACCGACTTTGATGAAGTCCTCCAGCAGGATAACGTTGGAAGGCACCTCGCACATCATCCAGAGTTTGAATTTTTCGGAGCGTTTCAGTCCGTTTTCCCCCATTATCTTGACGGTGTCTTCCATTTCTTTTACCGTACGCACGAAAGGAATCATTACCCAAAGGTTGTCATATTGCTCTCTGACCTTCTTGATGGCGTCGAGTTCCAGCTTGAATGTTTCGATGTCCGTGATATACCGCGACGCGCCGCGGTAACCGATCATGGGATTTTCTTCGTCCTCTTCAAACTTATCGCCGCCTTTGAGCGCCTTGTATTCGTTGGACTTGAAATCGTTGGTACGGTAGACTACCTGGCGCGGGTAGAAGGCTTTGGCGAACTTCATCAGCTCGTTGGCGAGCTTTTCGGTGAACTCGCCGCCGCGGCCCTGCTCAATCATGGCGCTGGGGTGCTCGCCGATTTCGGCCACCATGAACTCGGCGCGCAGCAGGCCGATGCCGTCGACGTCTCTCGTGGCGACGCGGTCGACGATATCCGGCTGAGCCAGGTTGGCGAGGAGCTTGGTCTTGGTCTTGACTTCTCCCCTCTTGCGTATGACCACATCGCTCTTGACTTCTATCTTGCCGGAGTAGACCTTGCCGTTGCTGCCGTCGACGGTGATGATATCTCCGTCTTTCAGAGTAGCGGTGGCATTTTCACAGCCGACGACGCAGGGGATGCCCAGCTCGCGGCTGACGATGGCGGCGTGGGCGGTGCGGCCGC
>CAYNDI010000299.1:0-2549 GCA_964395955.1 uncultured Dehalococcoidaceae bacterium | reverse complement strand
ATCTGATTGACCGGTTGTCTGATTATTAAATTCTTTAAATAATTCATATACAAATCTCCATTTTGTACCAGTAAGCATACTTTTTTCTGGATATCCTGCATTGCTTATTATTTCTGAAATATCTACACCTGTCCGATAATTACCGATTATCTGAGATATGCGTTCTAATACGCCTTCGGGAAACCTATCTATCTTCGGATATATGTCCATAATATTCTTTACCTCACCCCCTTTGTTCCCCTCTCATGTTATCTTTTCCCACCCTAACCACCCTCGCATCATCCTCTGCTTATCCCACAGTCCTTTACAATACTTGGTTTCCCCCTTTGAAAAAGGGGGACTAAGGGGGATTTTTGTATTTCCCCTCTTTACCCTTCCTCCGCTACCAGCCTCTGGTGCAGGGACTGGACTGTTTCCGCAAATTTACGGTCGTGGGCATCCCGGCCCTCGGTAAACATGGCCGGGTACCATTCTATCTTATCCAGCCCTTCGATTATCGGATTAATTTTATCAAAGGGGATGGATATCAGTATCGTACCCTTGGGGAATACCTGCTTGGCTGTCATGCCGTGGGACACGTCGGTAAGGATAAAGTTAATTTCGCCGCTTATATACGGGTAGGTGAGCAGCCAGGAGCAGGCTATCACCGGCGTTCCTTTGCTTGTCCACATATTCCCCGTCGCGTAGCACATTGCCCGCAGGATGATTTCCAGCTGCGTCCCGTCGGCGGATAGAATCAGCACGTCCGGGGTGAACGTCAGCTTGTCGACGGAAGCAAAAGCCACGTATTTGACGCTGTTCCTCTCGAGGGTGGTGATGTAATGATAGAGTCTCCGGTTGGCGCGGGCTTCCTCGAATATGCTCAGCGCCGGCCCGATGTGACCGCTCTCGAAGACGGGGTCGCCTTCCGCCATGCCCGTGATTATCGGCCCCACGCAGGTAAAGTTGTCCACGGCGGCGTAGAAAGGCTCGGCCTGCTGGGCTTCCCTCATCATCTCGCAGATAGACAGGTTTTTCTTAAGCTTGGGTATTCCCTCCGGTTTGAAAAGGAGAAATTTAACGCCGATGGGTTTCAGCTTGAAATTGAGTTTCTCGAATATCGACAGGTCCTGCATCGCTGTACTCATGTCAACCTCCTCTATTTACCTCTCTGAACGTACCTAAAGTATAGGTCACCTTCGCCACGCACGCAAGCCCCTCGGGGCTATCCATTCCCACCCGAGCCGCCCGGTATCATCAGCTCCCCGGCCCCTATCTTTTATCTCCACATCCCCCGCCAAAGGCAGCCAGGTCAGCCGGAATATTAAAGATACAAAAGTGAAGAACGTAAATATTGCGACTTTTCTCCTATTTTTTCCGATACAACTGTTGCATGATGTTTAATATAGTGGTTAAATATGTGTCACATGATGGTCACTACGGTGGGATGGTAACATTCGGGTCAAGGAGGCAAAGAGATGGCTAAATCTAAAAGTAAGACAAAACCCGGAGAAATCAAGAAGGATATCTACTACGTCGGTGCTATCGACTGGGATAGGCGTTTATTCGACTCCCTGATACCGCTGCCGGACGGCACCAGCTATAACTCATACCTGATAAAGGGCAGCCAGAAGACGGCCCTCATCGATACCGTCGACCCGCCCATGAAAGACGTCCTGCTGAAAAACCTCGACGAACTGGGCATCAGGAAAATCGATTACGTCATTTTCAACCACGCCGAGCCGGACCATTCCGGCAGCATACGGGAGGTGCTGGCGAAGTACCCGGAGGCTAAAGCCGTGTGCACGCCCAGGTGTAAAGACATGCTCATCGACCGGTTCATGGTGGCTGAAGACAGATTTAAAACCGTCGAGGATAAAGAGACGATTGCGCTAGGCGGGCGTACGCTGGAATTTATTCACGCCCCCTGGGTGCACTGGCCGGAGACGATGCTTACCTACCTCAGGGAGGATAAAATCCTTTTACCCTGCGATTTCTTCGGCTCCCATATAGCTACCACGGATATGTATGTCAGAGACGCGGGGCAGGAATACGAAGCCGCCAGGAGATACTGGGCGGAAATCATGATGCCCTTTCGAATGCAGATACAGAAGAACCTGGAAAAGATAAAGGACTACGACATCGAAATCATCGCACCCAGCCACGGGCCGATGCACGATAAACCGGAGTTCATCATCGATGCGTACCGCAGCTGGGCCTACGACGAGCCGGAAAATATAGTGGTAATACCATATATTTCCATGCACGGCAGCACCCGTGCCATGGTCGCCCACCTCGTCGAAGCCCTGACCCGCCGGGGCGTCACGGTCAAGCAGTTCGACCTGACCGTGAGCGATATCGGCAAGCTGGCCGCAGCCCTGGTAGACGCCGCCACGGTAGTCATCGGCACGCCCACCGTCCTGACCGGCCCGCACCCCAACGTGGCCCACGCCGCTTTCCTGGCCAATGCCCTGAAACCCAAGACAAAATTCGCCTCTATTATCGGGTCGTACGGGTGGGGGACCAAAGCCGTGGAGCAGCTTGCGGCGATGCTGCCCAACCTCAAGGTG
>CAYNDI010000298.1:0-2564 GCA_964395955.1 uncultured Dehalococcoidaceae bacterium | reverse complement strand
AACGTTCGAAGCCGGTATTCAATTTGCCCGCACTGAGGGCATTATCAGCGCCCCGGAGACCAACCACGCCATCAGGGTCACGATTGACGAAGCGCTGAAGTGCAAACAGGAAGGCAAGTCCAAGGTTATCCTGCTGGCACACAGCGGACACGGGCACTTTGATATGGCGGCCTACGAGGCGTATCTCTCCGGTAAGCTTGAGGACTATGCTTACCCCGAAGACATGGTAAAGGAAGCGTTGAAGGAGCTACCCGAAGTAGCCCCCGAATATAGGTAATAACCACATACCAGTTACTATGAGCCCCCTTTCCCCTGAAAAGGAGAGGGGGCTTCTTTTCAGGTGTATTTTCATAATTTATTAACATTTAAGCCTTATGATATAATTATAAACAAATGTGAAAGAAGACTGAGTTGAAATGAAGAAATTAAACGTTAAAATATTTTTCGTTTCTTTATTGCTTATTCTATCGATAGCCCTGATACCTGGACTCAGTTGTCTGGATATAGGCGATTTGAAGACAACCCCTCCGGCTACCCCGGCAACGCCGGCAGCGAATGTAACGCCAATCCAAACATCAATACCAACAGTCACACCGATAAGCCCCACCTGGGCGCCGCCGACGTCCACAAATCTGAATAAAGAATTGCCCAGCATCGCCGACGTCGTGGCGCAGGTGAAACCTTCGGTAGTAGCCATCAATACCGAGGTCGTTTCTTATGACTTCTTCAACCGGCCTTTTACACAGGAAGGGGCCGGCTCGGGGTGGATAATCGATAAAGACGGCCTGGTGGTGACCAACAACCACGTCGTCGAAGGGGCCAAGACCATCACCGTGACCACCGGCGACGGCACATCTTATACCGCCGATGTTGATTCCATAGCCACAGATGCCCTTAACGACCTGGCGATAATCAAGATAGACGCCAGGAACCTGCCTGCTTTAAGTATCGGGAGTACCTCCGGTATGAGAGTCGGCGACTGGGTTATCGCCATCGGCAACGCACTGGGACAGGGGATAAGGGCCACCGAGGGAATCATCAGCCGCAAGGACGTATCACTGCAGGTAGACCAGGGACAGACGCTCTATAACCTCATCGAGACCAGCGCCGCCATTAATCCCGGCAACAGCGGTGGTCCCCTGGTAAACCTCGCCGGGGAGGTTATCGGCATCACCAGCGCCAAGGTCGCCCAGGTGGGCGTCGAGGGGATGGGTTACGCCATCAGCATCGATATGGCTTCGCCAATAATCCAGGAACTGGTCAATAAGGGATACGTCACGCGTCCCTGGCTGGGCGTGGGGCTATATACCGTTGACCAGCTGGCTATCCGGCAACTGAAACTTACCATTGACCACGGCGTACTGCTGGTCGAGATAGTCGATGGCAGCCCGGCGGACCAGGCGGGACTGAAGAAATGGGACGTAATTACCAGTATCGGCGGCCAGGAAGTCACCAGCGTGGAAGAACTGACCAAGATACTGCATGCCGCGACAATCGGCCAGCCGCTGGAGATTAAATACTGGCGCGGGGACAAGGAATATACCACTCAGGTGACGCCCATCGAAAGCCCGCGGCAGTAAATAAATACTATCTAATCCACTTTTTTCACACCCAGTAAGACGGTATAACCGCTTATCTTGAATGTCTCTTTAAGATCGGCATCATCAGGAACGCCTTCATCAATCGAGCGCGCCAGTGTTTCCTGCATAACGTATTCCGCGAAAGATGACAGCGACTGGAAAAGAAAGGCGTCCGCCTCGTAGTACATGTTAATGTGGTCGGCGATGTCATAGCCGGCAGAACGACGCATGTTCTGTATGCGGTGCACTATCTCGCGCGCCATGCCCTCGGCTTCGAGCTCGGCGGTGATATAGCAGGAGACAGCCACGCTGTTGCCCGATTCGCTGACGACGGCAATCCCGGAGTCATCTTTACCGACCACTTTTTCAACGGTGTCGCAGAATAATTCTTTAATGTTCAGCTCTTCCAGCACCAGGGGCGCCATCCTTTCCATCGCCAGTTTTTCCCCTTCCGAGTTGACACCTACGTATACTTCTTCCAGAGGCTGCCTCACTTTGATGCCGGCCCGGCTTCTGGCAGCCCGGCCCAGGCTGCAGATTTTCATGGCCAGGCGGTTATCTGCCGATAACTGCTTATCAATTTTACTCTTGTCAGCCACGGGAAAGTCGGCCAGATGGACGCTCTCCGGGGCCTGCGGAAAGGCCGAAAGCACCAGGTTCCGGTAAAGCTCCTCGGTGATGAAGGGAGTGAGGGGAGCCGATAGCTTGACCAGCGTCACCAGACACTGGTAAAGGGTATTGTAGGCGGAAAGCTTATCGGCATCATTCTCGCTCTTCCAGAAACGTCGCCGGCTCCGCCGGACGTACCAGTTGGAGAGCCCGTCGACGAAGGTCTCTATTTTCCGGCCGGCATCGGTGGGGCTATAGCCGTCCAGAGCGGCATCGACATCTACGATGAGTTGATTAAGCTCGGAGAGAACCCACCGGTCCAGCTCGGCATCGGGCGGCGGCGGCGTTTCCGAATCCGGCTGATAGTTATCGATA
>CAYNDI010000297.1:0-2569 GCA_964395955.1 uncultured Dehalococcoidaceae bacterium | reverse complement strand
TAAAGCAGTCGGTAGTTCTGTATGCTATTTAAGGTCGCTCCTTACTTTTTCGTTGTGACAGCCCCTATTTTGCGGTTACACTGTTCAGAGTACTTTTCAAAGAGGTGCGGTCTTGAAAGCTTATGAGCTTTTTCACCACTTGAGATTCCTTGAAAATAAGGATGGTTGGCACTGAGATTACATGATGCTTCTCCGCTATCTTAGGAGATTCTTCAATATCTATTTTCACGAACTTGACTTTACCGTTATATTCCCCGAACAATTCATCGGCTACGAGGCAGGTTGGATAGCAGGTTCGACACCATTTAGTAGTAAAACAGACAAGCACCGGTAATTCACATTTCAGCACTTCTTCATCGAAATTCTGGTCGTTAATCTCTTTAATGTTTTCCATCCACTTTTGCCATTCACGCGTACCATCTGGTCCATTTTTCTTCGTCGGCTACTAACCTAGCTGCTTTTTCTCATTATCCTCACAGCCGGGACAGTGACCCTCAAGGTATAACTCTGCTTTCTCGACATGAAATCCATGTTGACGTTGTACCTCTTTAATCAATTTATTAAAGTAGGGGCTTTGAAATTCCAGGATTTTCCCGCACCCCTTACAGACCAGATGCTGGTGCCCCTGTGATTGTTTAATCTCGTAATAACAGCGAACCCTGCCCAGCCTGATTTCATCAATCAGCCCCAGTTCCTTGAAGAGATTTAGTGTGCGGTATACTGTGGCCGGACTGATTGATTCGTCTTTGGCACTGGCGCGACGATAAAGCTCCTTGGCATCGATATGTCCTTCATCATCACGCAGAAGTTCCATAAGCAACCGTCGCTGCGAAGTGAGTGGATGGCCTTGAATTGTATTGTCCAGTTTGCGATTGCGACTCATTCTCAACAAAATAATACAGCGAACTTCACATTTTGTCAATGGCAAAGTAAAGGCAATGGAAGATATTGGTCTATCAGAGTCCCAGGAGACGGCCGCATGGAGGAAGCCGCGATGTAAGCTATGACATTACCCGGGAAATTCCCCTTTACAGGGATTTTTTATGGCTAACATCACTCAAAACGTGCCTGGATTGTTTAATTTTCTCAATACGTTTAATAAGCTCTTCTGTTTTCTGTTTCAGTGACGCTACTGTAGTTTGGAGCTCTTTATTTGATATTGGAGCCCGTTCTATAATGGCTCCTTGAGGACATACTCTAACACAGATTCGGCATTCATGGCACCTGTTCCTGTCTATTTCAGCCCGTCCCGAAAGTATTGATATAGCTTGTTGCGGGCAATTACTCGCACAGAGGCCGCAACCCAGGCAAAGCTCTGTTTTTATCTGTAACATTGTATCAGCTTTCTAGCGACCTGATTTCGATTATATGTTCGCAGCAGGAATCACCGGCAGGAATAGACTTCCCAATTCTGTACGTTAAATCAGGATTCAATTCCTCAACTACTGTCTTCTCCATGGTTGTGTGCGCCAGGCACATTTGTGAATTGGTGAAACGAAGCGGGCATTCGCTGGCTCTAATCACCACTCTGGAATCATCCGGTTTTTCCAGTTCCGTGAAGTCGGTTTTACCCCGACTCACCGTATTAAATATCCTCAAGAGATAATCGGCTACAGAATCAAGGTCCTTTTTCTTGAGCCTTTTTCCAGCCCTGGCGGCGATATTCAGGCCGTATTCCCGGCTCATATCGGCGATTAATTTCATCCCTTCATCACCGAATCTCCGGTAGAGGAAATCGTAGTTGCTCCTGAGCCTGGCATAAAGACCGCTAACCGCGCTCCGGTATAATTGCTCTATGGTACGCTCATCCTTCTCAGGCATTTCCTCGACTTCCTACACTCGTATTTGCCATTAAGTTATCAATCATATTTTCATATCAAATCTGGTACTTCCGGTATGCCTTTTTCCACGGTTCTTTCTGCATCGCCAGATGGTCCCTGATTGCCGCCTTAAGGGTGTTGGCCGCCAAAAGAGCACAGTGCTGACTATCCTCGGGCAGACTTCCCAGAGCCTCTAAAACATCCTGCTGGCTCATTTGCAGGACTCCGCCGATACTTTTCCCTTTTGCCAGTTCGGTTGCCATGCTGCCGGAGGCGATGCTGGTGCCGCAGCCATCGGTCATGAAATAGATATCGGTAATCGTGTTGCTCTTTACCTTGAGCCAGACCTCCATAGTGTCACCACAAGGCCCGGTAATCTTGGCGAAGCCATCAAAATTCTCCATGGTACCCAGATTCCTCGGATTCATGGCATGGTCGATTACCGTTTCGGAATATATCTTGCGGGCATCCGCTATTGCCTGGGCTTGAAGGTCATCCAGTTCCGAAGACATTGCCTTACTCCCTGTATCATTTGGTATCAGTTTTTATCAACTGCCCCAGGGTATCGCCCAGTTTGGACACGATTTCACTATCATATCTCTCTATGTTTCCTTCGTCACAAAGCCTGGCGAGTTCGGGGTCTATTGGTAGTTGCCCCAGTAACGGAGCCTGTACCGCCGTAGCCATCTGCTCTGCCCGGCTTTTACCGAATATCTCAATCTTCTTATCTATTTCCGGCACATACAGGT
>CAYNDI010000296.1:0-2595 GCA_964395955.1 uncultured Dehalococcoidaceae bacterium | reverse complement strand
AGGGATATATCGTGAAATATTGCTTTATATGACTTTGCGAGGTGCGTAGCGACGACGCAATCCGCCGCTCCGGATAAACGGATTGCTTCGCTAAAGCTCGCAATGACAGGGGGAGGATTGAATTATGGAAAAACAGATAGCCTATTGCGGCTTGATTTGCACGGACTGCGGCGCCTATCTCGCCACTCAGAATGATGACGACGCCAAAAGGAAAGAAATCGCCGAGGAGTGGACCAGGAAATATGATCATCCGTTTACACCCGAGGACATCAACTGTGTCGGCTGCATCCCTGTCACCGGCCAGCACGTGGGCCATTGCGGGGTTTGCGAAGTAAGAAAATGCGGGCAGGAGAAAGGCGTTACCAACTGCGCTTATTGCGATGACTATATCTGCGAAGAACTGGGCAAATATTTCGAGATGGCTCCGGTGATGAAGGATAATCTTGAAGAAATAAGAAAGGGACTAAATAAATAGCTGGGATTTTATGAAGGGCGCCACCCGAAATACACAGGGCGTCCAAGAGGGACGAAGTCCCTCTTCCCAAAAACTTCCCCCTCTCCTGGCAGGAGAGGGGGACACAGGGGGTGAGGTAATATGACTCATTATAACATCGGTGAAATTGTTACAGGTTGGGAATTAATCGAGCGTGAAGGTCGTTTAGAACTCTGGAAAAATGTAAAAAATGCGAATTATTCTATCGAATTATTTGAAAACGAAAAACGAGATGAACACTGGCTTTTACATGCAATTAGGGGTAATGAAGAAAATGCACGTGAGAAATTGAATACAGTTTCTTCAATTTTAGCATAGATGATAAGGGAGTAAAATTTGCCTGACATTAGAAAGGTAAAACGCCGCATCAGGGGCGTCACCAATATCGCCAAGATTACCAAGGCGATGGAGATGATTGCCGCCTCAAAGATGCGTAAAGCCCAGGAACGCGGCCTGGCCGGGCGGCCGTACTCTGAAAAGATTGAGCAGGTCATCGCCGACCTCGCGGCTATTCCGGATATCGGCCTGCAGCACCCGCTCCTCCAGCGGCGGCCCGTGGAAAAAATCGCCGTGGTGCATATTACACCGGACCGCGGCCTCTGCGGCGGATTGAATGCCAATCTTAACCGGGGACTGGCCAACTTTATTTTAGAGCAGCAGAAACCGGTCGAGGTTGTCAGTGTCGGCCGTAAAGGACGCGACTTCGCGGTACGCAACGGCTGTGATATGACTGCCGAATTCACCCAGCTGGGTGACCAGCCCAGCTTTCTGGACACTCTCGCTATTTCCCAGATAGTCATCGATGAATATACCAGCGCCAAAATCGATATAGTCTATATTTCCTACGCCCACTTCGTTTCCACGTTGGTGCAGAAGCCGGTCATGAAGCCGTTGCTGCCCGTGGAGCCGGCGGTGATTCCCAAAGGGGAGAACGTCGATTATATCTACGAGCCCGACGCCGAGGCGGTGCTGGGGGGGCTGCTGCCGCGTTTTGTGGAGATGGAAATTTATCACGCTATCCTGGAGTCCATCGCCAGCGAGCAGTCGGCGCGTATGGTGGCCATGCGTAACGCCACCGATAGCGCCAACGAGCTTATCGACGACCTGACCCTGCTCTATAACAAGGCCAGGCAGGAGTCCATTACCCGCGAACTCCTGGATATTACCGGCGGCGTGGTAGCTCTGGAATAAAAAAAATAGAAAGTGTAGCACAATTTATTGTCATTGCGAGGAACGCAGTGACGAAGCAATCCGCCCGAGAGGGAAAACGGATTGCTTCGCTTCGCTCGCAATGACAGGACAGTGAGGTTGTTATGGCTAAAGGAAAAGTAGCTCAGGTGATAGGTACCGTGGTGGATGTCGAGTTTCCGCCTGATGAACTGCCCGCCCTTTTTAACTCGCTTGAAATCGGTACCGGGGAGGACAAAATCGTTCTGGAGGTGCAGGACCACCTCGGGAATAACTGGGTACGCTGCCTGGCGCTTTCGCCCACCGACGGACTGGCGCGCGGCGTTGAAGCCGTTGATACCGGGTCGGCGCTTAAAGTACCCGTTGGCCGCGCTACCCTGGGTCGGCTCTTCGACGTGATGGGTACGCCGCTGGACAACCTCGGCGAGGTCAAAGCCGACGACCACTGGCCTATCCATCGCCTGCCGCCCACCTTCGAGGAGCAGTCGACCAGTACCCAGGTGCTGGAGACCGGTTTAAAGGTTGTCGACCTTATCGTGCCTTTCACCCGCGGCGGTAAAATCGGCGCCTACGGCGGCGCCGGCGTCGGCAAGACCGTCATCATTCAGGAGCTTATCCGTAATATCGCCACCATGCACGGCGGCTTTTCCGTCTTTACCGGTATCGGCGAACGTTCCCGCGAGGGCAACGACCTGTGGAATGAAATGAAAGAGTCCGGCGTTATCGATAAGACCGTCATGGTCTTCGGCCAGATGAACGAGCCGCCCGGGGTCCGACTCCGCGTCGGGCTCACCGGCCTGACCATGGCGGAGTACTTCCGCGACCAGGAGGGCCAGGACGTGCTGCTCTTTATCGATAATATCTACCGGTATACATTAGCCGGCATGGAGGTCTCGGCGCTGCTGGGGCGGATG
>CAYNDI010000295.1:0-2599 GCA_964395955.1 uncultured Dehalococcoidaceae bacterium | reverse complement strand
GCAGGTGACGAGGACCGTCTCTGTCACCGCACCGGCGGGAAACTCGACCGTGGTCTGGCCGTCGGGGGAGACGATGGCGCCTCCCAGCGTGGGTATGGTGGCCGTGGCTACCGTCGTCAACTGCCAGTCCATGAGGTAGGGAACGTGGAAGGGCACGTACTCGAAGCGGGTGACGTAGGGCTTGACGAGCGCCTTGACGCCGTAGCCGAAGATCGTCGTGACCGCCGCTTCGTCCTCGACCAGGATGCGCTCCGCCTCCTGGAGGTCCTGGGTTCGGGAGACCGGATCGGTCTCGGCGGGGATCAGGTCCATGAGCTCGCGGTAGCGGGCGTTGTCCCAGCCTGTGGACTGGAATCTGCTGTCGGGGTGGAAAACGATATCAAGCACATTCATTGCGTCCGCATAGTCATTGACCCAACCATTGCGGTAGGCATTGTAGGAGCAGGCGCCCGGATCGTCGTGACAGTCATCCAACGCCGGCAGGTAGGCGCTCGTCCAGTCGGAATACACCGTGGTCACGGTGATGCCGAGGTTGTCGCGCCACTGCTGAGCCACGGGCTCGATCTCGGGTTCTCGGCCCTCGTTGGCCCACAGCTCCAGGCCGGGGAATCCGGCGCCGCCGGGATAGCCCGCCAGGGTGAGATAGGCCTGAGCCTGGGTCACGTCGAAGGGGTAGCCCACGCCATCGCCCTGGTATGCAGGTATTCCCGGCGCAACGACGCCCGGAAAGGCGCCGATCCAGGGCGCGTGCAATACGCCGGTGACGATTTCCGTGCGGTCGATGGCTGAAGCCAGCGCTTTGCGCACCAGGACGTCGTCGGTCGGTGGGCGTTGGGTGTTGAACCCCAGATGGTTGGTGCCGGGTCTGGGGATCGCCTGGACTTGCGGGGCAAGCTGCGGGTCGGCGAGGATCTGTTCCGCTTCCGAATCGGGAAAGCCGGCCACGTCCACCACGCCGTCTTTATAGGCCGCCAGTTGGCGCGCCTGGTCGCCGACGATGGGGAAACGAATCTGCTCTATGCTGACGTTTGCGGCGCCGTAATAGAGGGGATTCTTTTCCAGGAGGAGATAGCTGTCATGGTCCCATTCGGCGAGCACGTAGGGCCCGTTGCCCACAAAGTGGCCCGCTTCGGTCCAGGCCGGGTCGCTGGCGATGAGGTCCAGCCGCACCGGATAGGCGACGAACATCGCCAGGAGGGCGGGTAAGTGGCCGCCCGAACGGCCCAGGGTGAAGACCAGGGTCTGGGCTGCCACGGCTTTGACGCCGACGAGATTGGGATCCGTGATCGCCCCTGTGTTATAGTCTTGGGCGTTCTGGATATCGTACATCAGCCAGGGAAACGGCGATTCTGTGGCCGGATCGAGCAGGCGCAGGATGCCGTCCACATAGTGTTGGGCCGTCACCGACTGGCCGTCGGACCAGCGCCCGTCGGCGCGCAGGGTGACGGTGAACACGGTGGCGTCGGCCGAGGCGGTGTGGGTGACGGCGCCGGCCGGTTCGAGGCTGCCGTCCGGTGCGAGGCGGTAGAGGGCCTCCATGAGCTGGCCGAGCACCAGGAGGGATGCGTCGTCGGCCGCCTCATGAATGGCCAGGTTGGGCTCCTCGGATAGGGCGTAGATGAGGGGCCTCTGTACCGCTGTCGTGGCGTCGATCGTGTTGCGGTCCAGTTCCTGCGCGCCGGCGGCCACGCCGAGCAAGAGGGTCAGCACCAGGACCGAGCCGAGAACCGCCAGGAGGGACATAGTCCGTGAGTTCATTGTCTATCTCCTTTCTCCAGAACGCACAACTGAGAGAGTTGCGCAGAGGGTATAGGTACGCCGCCATGGTCGTACGCCGTCTTGTGTGTCGGTCGATTAGGATGGCTGTTTGGCTGACAGCCGCACGCCTATTATAACACACCGGCGTGGGCATGTCAATAATCGATGTGGGGCTATCGATCAGGCCAGGGCCACGGCGTCACTGTCATGTAGCGAGGCCAGGCCCTGGCGCAGGGCATAGAGTGCGGCCTGGGTGCGGCTGCAGAGGTTCAGCTTGGACAGGATGTTGCTCACGTGGGTGCGGACCGTCGCCTCGCTGATGGTGAGATGGTCCGAGATCTCGCGGTTGCTGCACCCCCGGGCCACGAGGGCGAGGACCTCGATCTCCCGTTCGGTGAGCACCTCGCTGGTGGGGGCTTGTTCCGAGGGTCCCGACAGTTGCCGGAGCACCATGCGAGCAACGGAAGGGTGCAGGGAGGACTCGCCCCGATGCACCTGCCTGATGGCTCGCACCAGCTCTTCCGGTCCCGTGTCCTTGAGGAGGTAACCCTGGGCCCCGGCCCGGATGGCGGGGAATACCTTGTCGTCGCCGGCGAAACTGGTGAGGACCAGGATGCGCGTCTGAGGCTGGCAAGCGCTGAGGCGCCGGGTCGCTTCCAGGCCGTCGGTGCCCGGCATGACGAGGTCCATCAAGATCACGTCCGGCTGGATCGCTTGCGCCTGGGTGATGGCGTCCTGCCCATCTTCAGCCTCGCCCACGACCTCGATGTTGGGCTCGGTTGCCAACAGGGCGCAGATGCCCTTGCGAACGATGGCGTGGTCGTCCGCCACCAGCACGCGG
>CAYNDI010000294.1:400-2604 GCA_964395955.1 uncultured Dehalococcoidaceae bacterium | reverse complement strand
TACCACAGCTTCACGTATTTTTCTTCTTGAACCATAGTTACGGACAATGAAATCCATTTCATGATACATTATACTCCCCCTCCTTTTTATGTTACATTTTAACACAACAATCTATCATGACACCTTGTAATTAAAGACACACATAGGGGGTGATATTTATGAATCCCTTATCCTCCATCACTCATATCTATTCCCACCCGGGCCGCCCTCGCTCCATCTAATGTTTATCCCGTGGTTTTTACCTCTCCACCCTGTGATTCATTGGTGGGTTTTTTCCTGTATTTACAGATGTTCGGGGATAAAGTACCAGAACCCCCATTACCAACGATGGATATTCAACTGCGGATAAAAATATTATCATTGATATAAGGAGGTAAACCGTTATGTTTACACACATTAACTTTGAGGTATTTTCTCCGGCGATGAAGGCAAAACTTGACATGAAATACCGCAGACGTCTTCAGGCAAAACAACGGCTTGGAAGCAATGAATTCTTGAGTCGTATCAATCGGTACACCCAGAAAACAGCTCTCCCCTTCACCACCAGAACAAGAGCCTACGGTACATATCCCTGGAGAAGCCAGTAGTCAGTACGAGTCGCTTCCCGGTAAAGTCAACCCTCTACAAACGTTCGTAGACCTGAAGCGTTAAAGGACTATAACCTTATCATATAATAAGACTTCGCAGAGAGGGGCGCTAGCCCCTCTCACTTTTTCCTCCCCCTCTCCTTCTCCCGGCCTCGCAAGGAGAGGGGGACAAAGGGGGTGAGGTAATAAATCCCCCTCCCCCCATCATTCATATCTTTTCCCACCCCGGCCGCCCTGTACCATCTACTGCTTATCCCTTGGTCTAATTCCTGACGATATTGTATTACCATACCCCTCTACGGTATAATACTCATGGCTGATACACTTGCGGTGTTATGTACAAAGAGTTATACACCGCTATTAACCATTATTGTCATGCACAAAACACATATAAAGGAGGTATATTCGTGCACGCTACTATTCAAAAACCCATAGATGAAATCATCGGCAAACTGAAGCCCGGAGAAAAGGTGTTCGTCGTCGGCTGCGGCAACTGCGCTGCTAAATGTCATTCCGGCGGTGAACCTGAAACTAAAGAAATGGCTGAAAGGCTCCGCCGCAAAGGTGTCGAGGTTACCGGCTGCGCCTGCACCGATAGCGGCGTCAGTCTTTGTAAGCTGACCATTGTCAGGAAAATGCTCAACGAAACATATAAAGACGAGACCGAAAAGGCCGATTCTTTCCTCATCCTTGCCTGCGGCCAGGGTATTCATACTGTCATGGATGCCACCGATGGCGGCGAGGTTCACGCTGGTTGCGACACTATTTTCGGCGGTGAAACGGTGAACGACGACTTCATTACCGAGTATTGTTCGCTCTGCGGCGAATGCATCGTGGAAAACACCGGTGGCTTATGCCCCGTCACGCTTTGCGCTAAAAGCCTGCTCAACGGACCCTGCGGCGGCGCCATCGACGGTAAATGCGAGGTCGATAGAAACCGGGATTGCGGCTGGCAGCTCATTTATGACCGGCTGCGCGAACTCGGACGGCTGGAAGACATGGATGTATATATAACGCCCAAGAACAATTCAAAATGGAGCCGCCCTCGCTCTCTCTCCATGAGTGAAGGCAAGGCGACGTTTAAATCCCTTGGGGGTGAATGCACCGTTTCCAGTGTGGATTAACGCGTTTATCTTAAATTGATTAAGGAGCCTTATAAAATGAGTAAATTAAAAGAGAAACTTGAAAAAGGACAATTTGTTATCACCGGTGAAATCGGTCCCCCCAAGGGTGTCGACCTTGAGAAATGCCTGCATGACGCCGAGATGCTCCGCGACCATGTCACCGCTATCAACGTTACCGACCAGCAGAGCGCCGTGCTCCGCGTCGGCTCCATGTCTGTTTCCGCCCGGCTTGTTCAGCGTGGACTGGAACCCGTTTACCAGCTCACCTGCCGCGACAGAAACCGGCTGGCGCTTCAATCCGACCTGTTAAGTGCCTGGGCGCTGGATATCCAGAATGTCCTCTGTATCACCGGCGACCATCCTATTCTGGGCGACCATACCGAGGCAAAACCAGTTTATGACCTCGATTCAGTCCAATTACTCAAGGCAGCCAGCACCCTAAATGAGGGGTACGATATGTCGGGCCATGAGCTAGAAAGCAATCCCAGTTTCT
>CAYNDI010000294.1:0-390 GCA_964395955.1 uncultured Dehalococcoidaceae bacterium | reverse complement strand
CCAGCTTTTACAGGCCGCCAATAGACTTAACCAGGGATATGATATGTCCGACCATGAACTCGAGAGCAGTCCCGGCTTCTTTCTGGGTGCTGTGGTAACACCGGGCGCCGAACCGGTAGAACCTCAGGTCATCAAGATGAAGAAGAAAATCGACGCCGGATGCAGATTTTTCCAGACTCAGGCTATCTACTCCCCGGAAAAATTTGAGGATTTTATGAATAAAACCAGGTCGTTTGGAGTCCCCGTCATTGCCGGCGTCGTTATTCTAAAGAGCGCCGCCATGGCTAAATATATGAATGAAAATGTGGCGGGTATTAGTGTCCCCGATAACCTTATCGACGAAATGGCCGCTACGCCCAAGGAAGACCGTAAGAAGAAGGCGGTGGAGAT
>CAYNDI010000293.1:0-2618 GCA_964395955.1 uncultured Dehalococcoidaceae bacterium | reverse complement strand
AAAAGCGTCTCGGATATCACCGGCTTCCCGGAAATCCTCGACGGGCGGGTCAAGACCCTGCACCCGATGGTCCACGGCGGTATCCTGGCACGCCGCGACCTGCCCGCTCACATGACAGAGCTCTCAGAAAGGAAAATCGAGAAGATAGAACTTGTAGCGGTCAATCTCTATCCCTTCGTGCAGACGGTAACCAAAGAAGGCGTTACCCTGGAAGATGCGCTGGAGAATATCGATATCGGCGGACCGACCATGATACGGGCCTCCGCCAAGAACTTCCCCGGCGTTATCGTCGTCGTCGACCCCAAAGACTATCCTGTTATTTTAGAGAAATTACAGAAGGGCGACCTGCCCCTGGAAGAGCGTAAGCGGCTGGCGCAGAAGGCCTTTCAGCATACGGCCACTTACGATACGGCTATTGCTCAATACCTGAGGAAAGATGAAGAAGGCCTTCCTGAAGAAATAACCGTGGCCATGAAGAAACGCTACGCCCTGCGCTACGGCGAGAACCCGCACCAGACGGCGGCTTTTTATGCGGAGCCGGCGGTGGGGGTAAAGCAGAATACCGGTATTACCTGGGCGAAGCAGCTGGGCGGCAAGGAACTTTCCTTCAACAACATCCTCGACGCCGACGCCGCCTGGGGAGCCGCTGTCGATTTTGCGGCGCCGACCGTCTCCGTCATCAAGCACACCAACCCCTGCGGGTTGGCCAGCCACGAGGACATCGCCGAAGCTTATAAAAGGGCTTTCAGCGGCGACGATGTGGCGGCTTACGGCGGCATTGTCGCCGCCAACCGGCCGGTCACTTTAGCCATGGCCGAAGCCATGAGGCCGGTCTACTACGAAATCGTCATCGCCCCCGGCTACGAGCCGGAAGCTTTAAAGTTATTAAAAGAGAAGAAGAAAGACCTGCGTATTTTAGAAGCGGAACTGCCGCCCGGCTACGGCAAAGAGGAATGCGGGTATATCGACTACCGTCGGGTAAAGGGCGGCTTCCTGGTGCAGGACTCGGACTCGGTGCCGGAGAAACAGGTCGATATGAAGGTGGTCACCAAACGCGCCCCCACGGCCAAAGAGAAAGAAGACCTGCTCTTCGCCTGGCGCGCCTGCAAGCACGTAAAGTCCAACGCCATTATGCTCGTGAAAGATAAAATGGTGACGGGTATGGGGGCGGGACAGCCCAGCCGGATTATCAGCGCGCAGATTGCCGGGGAGAAAGCCGGAGACAAAGCCAAAGGGAGTGTGCTGGCTTCCGACGCCATGTTCCCGTTCTCGGACGTCGTGGAGCACGCCGCTAAACTGGGTGTGACGGCAATTATCCAGCCCGGTGGCTCGATACGCGACCAGGAATCTATAGACGCCGCCGATAAGCACGATATCGCCATGGTACTGACCGGCGAAAGGCACTTTAGGCATTAAAAACGTAGATTGTCATTCTGAGGGAGCGAAGCGACTGTGAGAATCTGAACACTGGACATGTAAGTGTTAAATAAACAGTATTATGTATATATATTAACTACAGAAAAGAACACGGCTGTTTATACAGGTGTTACCAACGACCTCATAAGAAGAATTTATGAACACAAAAATGACCTAGTCAACGGATTTACGAGAAGGTATAGAGTTCACAAACTTGTTTATTATGAAAAAACGGAAGACATACGTTCGGCTATAGCCAGAGAAAAGCAGATAAAAAGCTGGAACAGAGATAAAAAAATAGCGATGATTAATAGGTACAATCCTGTATGGCAAGACCTTTATAAGACAATCATTGAGACCAGTTGAGTTGGTTAGATTCTCACGAGTTTCCGACGAAGTCGGAAACTCTCAGAATGACAGCTTTAATATTTAGTTTACCTCTAAAGGGGGTGAGAGCTATGGCAAACGCCGTCCTGGTGATTGACATGCTGCGGGGATTTATGGAGGAGGGGTATCCCCTTTCTCTAGGCGCTGGGGCTCGCGTTATCATTCCCGGGATTCAGAAATTGCTGGAGAGAGAGCTTGCCCGCGGCTCTAAAGTCTTCTTCATCTGCGATAACCACGACCCGGAAGACCTCGAATTCAAGATGTTTCCGCCCCACTGCATCGAAGGGACAAAAGAGGCGGAGGTCATTCCGGAAATGTCCGCCTACCCGGGAGAAGTAATTCCCAAAAAGCGTTACAGCGGTTTTTACGGCACAAAATTAGAAGATAAGCTGCAACAGCTAAAGCTGGAAAAATTAGTCGTCTGTGGAGTATTGACCAATATCTGCGTCATGCACACAACGGCTGACGCGCGGAATCGCGACTATGAAGTAGAGATACCGGTGGAATGTGTCGCTTCCCCGGATGAAGCGGCGCACCGTTTTGCCCTGGAGCACATGGACAAAGTGCTCGGGGCCAGGCTTGTCCGGGAGGTGAACCATGCCGGCAGCGAAATTTAAACCTTCAAAGGAAGTGCTCTCCGGTGATACCGCCGATATCTATTTCGTCCGCACCAAGGAAATACTGCAAAAAGAAGGACTGAATCCCGTGGCGACCATGGAGGTCTTCGGCAGCCGCGCCGGGATACTCTGCGGCATCGAGGAGGTAAAGGCGCTGCTGGCGGAAGTCCTGCCGGAAGACAACCGCGAGGTCTGGGC
>CAYNDI010000292.1:0-2648 GCA_964395955.1 uncultured Dehalococcoidaceae bacterium | reverse complement strand
CTCGCCGTCTGCAGCGAAACGAAAGCGCCTATGCGTACCATTGGAAATCACGTAAGGCGTTGTCCGACAATTAACTACCGGAATTGATATTGCGTTGAGAGTGCGGTTTATGGGATGCTTCCGCAATGTTGGAAGCAGCGGTTGTTAAAAGGATTCGTGCCAAGTTCGCCACGCTTGCGGGCGAACTCAATGAACGCGGACGCCGCCGTTGGGCGGCAACCGAGGCGGTTTCCCTGGGCCGGGGTGGGATCGCGGCCGTCGCTGAAGCCACGAGAGTCTCGGATCGCACCATACGCAATGGGATTCAGGAACTCAAGGGGGCGGACCCGCTTCCTGGCGACCGTCAACGAAGGCCCGGTGCCGGTCGCCGGGCAAGGGAGGTGGAGCAGCCGGCGTTGATCGCCACACTGGAGGCTCTTGTGGAGCCTGCGACGCGAGGAGACCCGATGACGCCACTGCAGTGGACCTGCAAGAGTGCGCGGACCTTGGCTGCCGAGTTGAAGCGTCAAGGTTTCCAGGTTGGTCGTACCAAGGTGGCAGAACTCTTGAAACAGAAGGGCTATAGCTTGCAAGCGAATCGCAAGACCCGAGAAGGCAAGCAACACCCGGATCGGAACGCGCAGTTCGAGCACATCAACCGCCGGGTGATGGCTTGCCAGCGGTGTGGACAGCCTGCCGTCTCGGTTGATACGAAGAAGAAGGAAGTGCTGGGAAACCGCAAAAACGCGGGCCGAACCTATCGTCCGAAGGGAAAGCCGGTCGAGGTTGATACGCACGATTTTCCCGACGCCAAGCTCGGCAAGGCCATTCCCTACGGCGTGTACGATCTGGCAAGCAACGAGGCGTGGGTTTCGGTGGGCATCGACCATGACACCGCCGAGTTTGCGGTGGCTTCGATCACCGAGTGGTGGAAGCGAATGGGCAAAAAGCGATACGGCAAGGCCCGGCGGCTGCTGATTACCGGCGACAGCGGCGGCAGCAATGGTCATCGCACTCGCCTTTGGAAGATGGAACTTCAGCGGCTTGCCAATCGCACGGGCCTGATTTTGGAGGTCTGTCATTTTCCCCCCGGCACGAGCAAGTGGAACAAGATCGAGCACCGGTTGTTTTGCCACATCACGCGCAACTGGCAAGGCGTTCCTTTGGAGACGCACGAGATCGTCGTGAACTTGATCGGCTCGACGCGAACGTCGGAGGGCTTGGAGGTTCACGCTTGGCTGGACGAGCGAGAGTATCCCAAAGGTCGCAAGGTCAGTGACGCCGAACTCGCTGAGGTCTTCATCCATCGCAATCGCTTCCAGGGTGACTGGAATTATGAAATCCATCCCAAGAAGAAACGCCGGCATTCCGGTAGTTACTACTCCGGGCAGGTAATTGTGGACAGGGGGCTACGATGCGTATTCGACGGAGTGGTGTTGAAAGAACCTCTTGACCCGATCAGGCTGGCGCTGCGTGCTCCGCAGGCGGGAGCGGATGTTGCGGAGCATCTCCTGCTTGGTACGCGGACGCTGGCGACCGTGGGCGTTGGATTTGATGTCATGGTTCAGAAACTCATCGGGATTCAAGTCGGGGCTGTAACCGGGCAGTGTAAAGAGACGAATCTGGTCCGATCGTTCCGCTGCCCACCGTCGCACTTTCGCCGACCCATGTACGGGATGACCATCGAGAATCAAGAAGATCGGACAAGGGCTGTGCCGCAACAGTCGACGAAGAAAGCCGATGAGCACCTTCCCGTTGAATCGCTCCTCGAACACCATGAAGGCCAAACGCCCTTGGTTGGTGAGAGTCGAGATGAGATTGCATCCGAATCGTTTGCCCGTTCCCGGAATGATCGGCGTCTTGCCGCGTTTGCCGTAACTGGTGCCGGCTTGGTGGTCACTCCGCAGGCCCATCTCGTCGCCCCAGTGGATTTCCGCCCCCATTTTTCGGGCTTTTCTGCGAATCGCCGGATACTCCTGCTGAAGCCAGCGCTGAACCGCTCGCGGGTCTTGCTCGTAGGCCCGTCGCAGAGGTTTCTGCGGCGTGAACCCCCACTGCTTCAGGTAACGTCCGACCGTCCACACCGAGACGTGCAGACCGAACCGTTGAGACAGCAACTGGCCGACTGCCTCTCGGGTCCACAAGGCAAAAGGAAGTCCAAGTTGATCGGGGCAGTGGTGGCAGATCAGCCGCACCGCCGTAGCCGCTTGCCATCCTGCCAGTCGGCAGCGGCGCGGCCGACCACGTGGCTTCGATCGCAACGCTCGTTCGCCACGCCGCAGGTAGGCACTGACCCACGTATGCACGGAGGTCCGCGAGATGCCAAACGTCCGTGCTGCTTCGGCTTTCGAGAGATCTTGTTCCATCACCGCATGCACCACCCGCCGCCTCAGATCCTCCTGGGCTGCTGGCGAAAGGCGACGTGCATCAAACTTGGCGTCCATGCCATCTATACGCACGTCCAGTAATTTGTGTTCAGAAATTCATGCCCGGAGTAATATCTAGTCGAGACTCTTGCTTCCCAGAAGCATGAGCCTGGCTGAACCCCAACCACGGACTTTTTCAGCGCTCTCTTTCAGGGCGTGCCACCCAGCCGCCACCGTTCTAGCCTGCCGGGCAATTGCTCGGGCCGGGCGGTGCCGGTGGTGGCCAGTTGCTGGACCGTGATC
>CAYNDI010000291.1:0-2651 GCA_964395955.1 uncultured Dehalococcoidaceae bacterium | reverse complement strand
ATGATGAAGAAAAAGGTTTTATTAGCTTTAATGGCGGTAGTTTTATTGCTCTCCATCGTTCTGGCGGGGTGCCAGGAGGGGGGTATCGCCCAGGAGGTCTACGACAAGATAGCCGCCCAGCTCGAGGAAATACAGGCCAAATACACGGATGCCGTGACCAAATACGATGAACTAAAGTCGGAGAAGGACGCCACAGATGTTCAGCTTAAGGACTGCCAGGCAAGAACCGACGAACTTGAAAGCCAGATAGCCGGACTCAAAGGGGAATATGAGTTAACCGGTACCACGCCCACGGAAACGGCGGAAAAAATCGTTAAATACTACCACGATACCCATGTCTACAGCACTTACGACCTGTTCGTCTGCTCGGATATGGCGGTAGAGGTCTGGAATATGCTCAAAGCTCAGAGTATTGCGTCGGTTATCGTCGTGGGCAATAAGGATGCGGCTATTGTCGATATCCTCCAGTCCAACCATGCCTGGGTACTCGCCGAGGTAAATCCCGGACAGTACCTGGCGCTGGAGACCACCGGCGGCTATTCCGTTCTGGCGGGCAAAAACCCGCTTTACTATCGCGGCTGGTCATTCGATAATCCCGCTGAACTTAAGAGTTATAGTACCCTTGTAAAGGAATATAATGTCAGGGTCGGTTTCAGAAACCTGATGGCCAACGAAGTGAACCAGGCGACAGAACTTTACAACAATGCATCTACGCAGGCTCAGGCAGATAAATGGCTGGCGCTCCGTGAAAAACTCCTGGAACTGCAGGTCGACCAGGAAAATATATTGAACAATATCATGGCCCAGATAAACGGCCTGGCCACGGTGAGATAATAATACCTTTGAGGAGTCGAGAGTGCGCATATCGAAACTGTTCGGAAAGACGTTAAGAGAGGTACCCGCCGACGCGGATACGGTTTCCCACCAGCTGCTGGTGAGGGCCGGGATGATTAACCAGCTCGTCGCCGGTGTCTATTCCTACCTGCCGCTTGGCTGGCGGGTACACAGGAAGATAGAGAACATCATCCGCGACGAGATGGATAAAGCCGGCGGGCAGGAAGTCAACCTGCCGGTGCTCCAGCCGCTGGAACTGCTGGAGCAGAGCGGACGGGACAGGGTCGATGTGATTTTTACTCTCTACGACCGCCGGGAACGCAAGATGGTTTTAGGTTTCACCCACGAAGAGGTAGTCACCCAGCTGGCGGCCCGCTATGCCCGGAGCTACCGCGACCTGCCCCTGCTTATCTACCAGATTCAGGTCAAGTTCCGCGACGAGCCCCGGCCCCGCGGCGGGCTTATCCGGGTGCGTGAGTTCACCATGAAAGACCTCTACAGCTTTGATATCGACGAGGACGGGCTGGAGGTAAGCTATCAGAAGATGGTGCAGGCTTACCGGAATATCTTCGACCGCTGCGGCCTGCCTACCATAATGGTGGAAGCCGATAGCGGCGCCATCGGCGGCAAGGACTCAAGTGAGTTCATGGCCGTCGCCCCGAACGGCGAGGACGAGATTATCCACTGTCCCGGCTGCAAATACGCCGCCAATACCGAGAAAGCGGTCAGCGTCAAGGAAAACATCGGCGGCGGAGAACCCCTGCCCGTGGAGGAGGTCGCCACGCCCGGCATGGGCACTATCGAAGAAGTAGCCGGCTTTCTGAAAATACCCCAGAGCCGTACCCTGAAAGCCGTCTTTTACATCGCCGACGGCGAGATGGTCTTCGTAGTCATCCGCGGCGACCTCGAAGTTAATGAAATCAAGCTCAAGAACGAGCTTCATTGTGCCGACCTACGCATGTCTACGGAGCCGGAGGTTATCGAAGCCGGCATCGTCGCCGGGGCGGCTTCGCCGGTGGGGCTGAAAGGCTTTAAGGTCATCGCCGACGATTCGGTGAATACGGGCAGCAACTTCGTGGCCGGCGGCAACAAGCCGGATACGCACATCAGGAACGTCAACTATCCCCGTGATTTTAAGGCGGATACCGTGGCGGATATCGCCACCGCCCGCGCCGGGGACAAATGCCTCAAGTGTGGCGAAACGCTGGCCGCTACCCACGGTATCGAGGTCGGGCATATCTTTAAGCTGGGTACTACGTACAGCGACAGTTTTAACGCTTCTTTTATCGATGAAAAGGGCGAGTCAAAGCCCTTCGTCATGGGGTGCTACGGCCTGGGACTCAGCCGCCTGCTGGCGGCCATTATCGAATATAACCACGATGACAAGGGCATTATCTGGCCGGTATCCGTGGCTCCTTACCACGTCTATATCTGTGTACTATCACGGGAAGGCTCGGAGGTGCCAAAGGTCGCCGAAAAGCTTTATACCGACCTTCAAGCGTCGGGCATCGAGGTGCTGTTCGATGATAGGGAAGAATCCCCCGGCGTTAAGTTCAATGACGCCGATTTAATCGGGATGCCGTTCCGGGTCACCGTCAGCCCGCGTACGCTTCAAAAAGACAGTGTAGAATTGAAAAAGCGTTCCGAGAAAGAGTCGGAGATAATGCCGCTGGGAGAGATAGTGGAAAGGCTAAAGGGACTGATAGTTAAACGGTGAAAGGGGTGATATTGTGCCCCGCCGCCCCTCGTTTGTTATCTTTTCCCTCCCGGACCGCCCAGTATCATCACCGGCTTAGCCCGTGAGTTTACCTCACCCG
>CAYNDI010000290.1:2428-2679 GCA_964395955.1 uncultured Dehalococcoidaceae bacterium | reverse complement strand
ATGGGATAGTCGTCGTAGGTACCGCCCACCCCGCCGGGATTCCAGTTCGGGGTGACGAACACGATGGCGTTGGGGTTGTCATTGGTGAGGGGATGGTCGATGAAGGTCGAGTTCCCGGCGATGTTGGCCGCCGTGGCGGTGTGGACAAAGACCTCTGCGCCGGTGGGGGGGATCAGCACGTTAAAGTCCGCGCCGGTGGGCATGCTGGAGGTGTTGTCCTGGTTAAAGATGGACCACTTCTGCGCACTGCT
>CAYNDI010000290.1:0-2418 GCA_964395955.1 uncultured Dehalococcoidaceae bacterium | reverse complement strand
TTTGCCAATCGTGTCGTAGTACCACACGCCGATGGGATGGTCGTTGTACGTGCCACTGGTTCCACCCGGGTTCCAGTTCTGGGTGACGAGGACGATGGCATTGGGGTTGTCGTTGGTGCTAGGGTGATCGATGTAGGTCCAGTTCCCGGTGGTGTTGCCGGCCGTGGCCGTGTGGACGAAAGCATCTGCGCCGGTGGTGGGGATCAGCACGTCAAAGGCCGCGCCGACGGGCATGCTGGAGGTGTTGTCCTGGTTGAAGATGGCCCATTTCTGCGCACTGTTGCTGTACCACACCCCGATGGGGTAGTCGTTGTACGTGCCGCCCGTCCCGCCGGGGTTCCAGTTCTGGGTGACGAGGACGATGGCATTGGGGTTGTTATTGGTGAGGGGATGATCGATGTAGGTGTAGCTTTCACTGATGTTGGCGGCCGTGGCCGTGTGGACGAACCGTGCCCCCGGCACCCTGGCTGCTGCGCTGAGGAGATCCCGAGTCTCCACGCTGCTGGCCGATTCAGGGCTCCGCGCACCGACGACCGGTAGCGCAACGATAAGCATGGCCAAAAGGATCACTAGCCTCGAGACGAACGTCAGGCTGAACAAAGTCCTGTGTTTCATCGGCATTCTCCTCCTTGTCTTCCGGGTTGCCATTTACCATTGAGATGAGTAGCCTCTGAGTCGCCCGGCCAAGGCGGCATGGCGATGCAAATGAACTTCAAGTCGACGTCAGATACGTTTCGGTACTGGAACGCTGTTCCTACCGGAATGTCGATTGAGGTGCCTGGAACGAGAGTAGTGATGCAGCTCTCCAAGCCATTGTCTCTCCAGATCTCACCGTGTCCCTCCAACACGTACCAGAATTCGCTGACCGTCGCGTGAACAGTCGCTCTATTTATTTGATGCGGCGGGACAGTACAGTGGATCATGTTGCCCGTTTCGCCATCCATGATGAAACGAATGTCTGCACCCGCCGGCGATTTCGCATCGGGTTGCTCTGGAAGCGTTGTTGCCTTCATGATACCCTCCTCAAGCCTCACATGATTGAAACATCCAACGGATAGGGATTCACGTGGCGCAATGCCGCCACGCAATCCGGAGTTGAAGGCTTTGCCCCACAAAGCTTGGCTGAGCGCCTCATACATTATAGCTGCATTTGGGGCCCAAGGCAAGCGCCCAATCTGGAGGCCGCTTCCCGGTACAACGACACGGTTGCCTGGTACGAGAATGCCTCTGTGTACATTGTCACGCCGAGCGCGGTGGGCGGCACGTGCCCGGCCGGCAGTTGGAGCGGCGGCGTGGTTACGACGGGCCACTGGCGCGGACCGGCTCCGAGCGTGTTTTGATCCATGGGGACGACCGGCTTCGACTTTCCGCCAAGGGCGTTTGCCCACGACCGCAGAATGTGGTATGATTGTCCTTGAGCCTGTCCCGATTGTACCCCGTTTGCAGGCAGGCTGGAGAGCTGTCTTGGATCGATCCAAGGGGGTGAGCAGGGAACCAGGCATGGTCCCGCCCAAAGCCGATCGGGCTGCCTCAACACCTCCTGACAGCGACTCATTGACCTCTGAAAGCGCACGGTAAACTGGGAAGCGCTCCTGGCAAGAAGCCCAGATTCCTCGTGGTCCTGGGGGATCCGGGTCAAGGGTTCTGTGAATTTCACGGATCAACTGTGGAAGGAAGGTGCTCCCTATGGGCAAGAAACTGGCAGAGGTCCTTGAACAGGCCGGCTTGCCGCTCCACTTCCAGGCTGGCGGCCTGGCCCCCGAAGGACTGGTGGAGCGCGAGGTCAAGCGGGAGCCAGGCCCTCGCGCTCAAAGGCTACGGGAGCTTTACTATCAGACGCTCTCCTCGGCCACCAACGAGTTCCCCTACTGGTACACCCGGCAAACCATGGAACTGGGTAATGAAGTGCCCGTGGTCCGCCGCGCGCTGGCTCTGAAATCTGCCTTCGCCCATCTCAGCCCCACTATCTACCCCGGCGAGTTGATCGTCATGGGCAAGGCTCAGTACTATCGCGGCTCGTTCCCCATGCCCTGGCTGTCGGAGGGCTATTACATGACCAAGGAGGACGAGCTGTACAAGGCTGCCCTGGCCAGAGGCAGCGCCAGCGCCGACGAGGTGTCCCGGTTTGGGGCTGGCGGGGGCAACGTGACCCACGATTTCGGCAATGTGGTGTCCATTGCCGGCAAGTTCGGCATCCGCCAGGAAGAGGTCCCGGCCATGCTCCAGGTGGCTCGCGCCTGGGTTGGCAAATCGGTCGATGACCTGGGCCACAAATATGAGCAGATGGTGCCCGGCTACGAGATCAAGGAAGCCATCATGAAGGCTGTGGTCTGCATGTTCGACTCTGGCTATACCCTGCCCCAAGGCCGCGAGGTCATCAACTACTACTACCCTCTGCAGTATGGTTTCGATGAGTTG
>CAYNDI010000289.1:0-2686 GCA_964395955.1 uncultured Dehalococcoidaceae bacterium | reverse complement strand
GCTGTATAACCTTAAACTACTCGATTGTGTTATTACCCAGAATATCGACAACCTGCACCAGAAAGCGGGCGTCCCCGGTGATATCATTTTCGAACTTCACGGCAACATGAACTGGGCAACGTGTCTGGAATGCGGCCGGCGTTATCCCTTCGACGAAATAAAGGCCCGGCTGGACGCCGGCGAGGAAATCCCCGACTGTAAAGCCTGCCATGGCACACTTAAACCGGATATCGTCATGTTCGGGGAGCAGCTTCCTTATGATGTCCTCGAGGAAGCCGGGAACCGCGCCAGGGCCGCCGACCTGTTTATCGTCATCGGCTCCACGCTGGTGGTCTACCCGGCCGCTTACATGCCCATCTACGCCGTGCAGTCCGGAGCGACACTCGTCATCATCAACCTCAGCGATACGCCCATGGACCCCCAGGCGGCTGTCGTCATTAACGCCAAAGCCGGCGAGACGATGGCAAAAGTAGCGGCTGCGGTCAGAGAAAAAGCCGCACCCTGAGTCCGGGAATCTAGTTTTAGAGATAATACTCTAATAAAAAAAGTGATTTAACAAGGACAAATTTGTAATAACTGGAAAGGAGAAAATATTTAATGCCTGAGACAAAATATAGCAAATATATAATTCGAGAGCCCTTTCATAAGGCAACGGAAGACTTTCCTGGCGCATCGATATTCACACACACCGATGAAGATAAGGCGGGGGTGGTCTATGAATATCATTGTATCAATCAGGCCGTTTGGTCGATAAAAGATAGCCGGGTTCACGATACCTGGGAACTGCTTTGTTTCCTGGGGGGGAATCCTAAAAATATTACCGATTTAGGGGCGGAAGTCATCATATGCCTGGGTGATGGAAAGGAAGAGCACATCATCACCAGCGCCACGATAGTCTCCGTTCCGCCGGGATTGAAGCACTGTCCCGTTACTGTCAGGCAATATGCCAGACCCTTCGTATTACTCAGGATATCAACAACCGGGGAATATGAAAATAGACTGCATTCAGAAGCCGATAGCGTGGGTGTCTTTGATGTAAAAGGCATGAAAGAGGGCAGCCCCGTTACTAAAGATGGTAAAAAATACTGGATGAATATAATTAAAGGACCTTTTTATGTGGAAGCCGAACCGGGATGGGCCGGTACATCGATATGGGCTCACCACAACGAGTATAAAAACGGAACGACTCTGGGTTACCACTGCGTAAATTCAACCTACGAGGCGCCGTTTACTCATTCCCATAATTTTCACGAATTACTTTGCTTCATCGGAGGTAACCCCGAAGATGTCACCGATTTAGGTGCAGAAATCAGTATTCGCCTTGGTGATGAACTTGAAGAACATGTCTTCAATACCGCTACGATAGTATCCATGCCGCCGGGACTGAAACACTGCCCGTTAATCGTCAGGAAAGTCACCAGGCCCCTCGTTTTTCTGGAGGTTTCGATGACAAAAGGCTTCGCCGCTAAACCATCCAAAGAAGAATAGCTCTCGGAAGAATGAGAGATGGTCTACGGACTTCATGAAGCTGCAGCATTTCCGTGTCCTGTCAATCGCCGATGACTACTCATGGGAAAGCCCGGACATGGAAGCAGAAGTGACTTTATTCTATACTCCCACGTCTTTTAATAGTTTGATTTTTCACCTGTAACTAAGTTAGAATATCACGTTAGCGATTCATCATAATTACTTTGGAGGTAAGCTGTGAACACTACTGATTTTCTCAACATCGCCTCGGCAATCTGCCCCGACAGGACCGCCATGGTCTTTGAGGACAAGAGGTATACCTTCGGCCAGCTTAACGAGCGTACCAACCGCCTGGCGAACGGCCTTATAAAGCTGGGCGTTCAGAAAGGCGACCGCGTTTCTTTCCTGCAGGTAAACTGCAACCAGTGCGTCGAGACCTATTTCGCCGTAGCCAAGGCGGGCGCCATTTACCTGCCCATGAACTTCCGCGCCAAGGAAAAGGAGCTTGCCTACATGCTCAATACCGCCGAGGCCACCACGCTGATTATCGGCGATCGTTATGTCCCCATGATTCAGTCCGTACAACCCGAGCTTAAAACCCTGAAAAACCTGATATCCATCGAGAAAAAACACGAGAACATGCTGTTCTACGAAGACATTATCAAAGATGCTTCCGCCGACGAGTTGGAGGCGAAAATCGACGATGATGATACCACCATCCTGATGTATACCGCCGGTACCACCGGCTTTCCCAAGGGCGTTATGCTCTCCCACAACAGCTTTACAGGTTATGTGCTGGAGAACGTCACCCCGCCCGACCCCGATATCGAGGAGCGTAATATCCTCACCGTACCGCTCTATCACGTGGCCGGCATCCAGGCGATGATGGCGGCTATCTACGGAGCACGTACGCTGGTCATGGAGCGCCAGTTCGAGCCGGAGGAGTGGATGACCCTGGTGGAAACGGAGAAAGCCAACCGCGCCATGATGGTGCCCACCATGCTCAAGCAGCTCCTTGACCACCCCGATTTCAAGAAGCACGATTTGAGCAGCATCAAGGTCATCACCTACGGCGCCGCTCCCATGCCTCTCCCCGTTATCCGTAAGGCTATGGAGGAATTCCCCAACGTTAGCTTTATCAATGCCTTCGGGCAGACCGAGACCGCCTCCACCATTACCGCCCTGGGGCCGGAAGACCACCACATCACCGGCACGCCGG
>CAYNDI010000288.1:0-2687 GCA_964395955.1 uncultured Dehalococcoidaceae bacterium | reverse complement strand
CTGCCATGGCCTTCCACACTCTCCGCCCAGATACGCCCGCCGTGCGCCTCTATGATTTGCCGGCAGATGTGAAGTCCCGGTCCAGGTCTGTCAGCGTCACCGTGGCTGGCTGCCCGGTAATGCTCTTCAAAGACGTCTGATATATCCGCCGGCGGGATACCGGTGCCGTGGTCTTTGACCTGTATCAGGAGTTCGCTATCCCGGACTTCAGCCCTGACGTTGATGGCATTATTTTCCCGGCTGAGTTGAATAGCATTGGTAATAAGGCTGAGCAGGACCTGCCTGATACGCGTTCCGTCGGCTTCAATGGCAGGTAAGGAGCCGGGGATGCTGAGGATGATCAGATTATTTTTGGGTGAAGCCGTTTCCTCGGCGCTCTGGACCGCTTCGGTAATAATCTGGTGGGGCGATATCGTTTCTTTATTATCCGGCGACGTTTCGTTTCGAGGATTCGGCGTTTCTTCAACAGCCCGGTTTTCTAGCTTTGGAGTGATATCCCGCATTACACCAGGCTCTTTACTGGCGGCCTCCAGTTCCCGCCGGGTTCTGGTAATTTCATCAATAGTCATGCCGATAATATCCTGCCGGGCGAGTTTCATAGTCTCATTAGCCATGAGGATGCTGGCTTCGGCCTCTTCCTTGGCCTTGCGGCATTCTTCCTGCGTCCTGGCGACTACTTCTGCCAGGGTCTGGCTGGCTTTTTCCGCTTCTTCACGGGCTTTCCTGGTTTCTTCACGGGCGTGGTCGAGGGCTTCTTCAGCCTCTTTTTTCACCATCGCGGCTTCTTCCTTGGCTTTACGGCTCTCTTCCTGAGCGCGAGTGATGGATTCGCAGGCCGTCTTTCTGGTAGCCTCCGCCTCCGCCTTAATCCTGTTCATCTCCTGACACAGGTCCTGATAACTCTGTTGCTGCGCCTGAATTACCGCTTCCTGAATCTGCCTCTGAGCCGATTCGGCTTTTTCGATGGCTTTGCGGCTTTCCGCCTGCGCCGACTCGACAGCCTGATGACTCTCCAGGATGGCTGTCCTGGCTTCTTCGGCTTCCCGGCGACTCCGCAGGGCTTCGGCCTCGGCTCGCTTGATGGCGATACCGGCGGCTTCTTTGGCGGCGGCTACTTCATCCTTCGCCTTCTTAATTTCAGCCTGCGCCTCGCCCATAGCCTGCTGCTGCGCCTGGCTTAGCTTTACATCGGCGGTCCTTTTTCCAGCGGCGGTCTCTTTCTTGGCCTGTTCTATCCATTCCCTGGAGATATTAATTGCCTCCTGGGCGTCATTCCAGGATACTTCCGCCTCGTTCCGGGCTTTTTCAGCTTCTTCCCTGGCTTTTCTAACTTCATCCTGAGCCTGCTGGACAGCCAGTTTAGAGGCTATTCTATCCGACTTGGCTTCTTCGATAGCCTTATTAATTTCCTTCTGTGCCTGCTGCCTGACAAGGTCGTCAACCAGTTCACGGAGCTGCTTGCTCTGCCGGATAACCAGGTTAAAGAAATCCATTCTCGTCTCGGCGTCAACCGCCTTGTTATTGAAAATAGACCGGGTCACATCGGAAATGGCGTTCAAGGGATTCTGGCCGTTGTTCAGGAGTTTTTTTACCCGGTTCGACTTCACGGATTCATGGCCGGCAGGTTCGGCGCCGGATTCATTTTCATTATGGTCGGTCTGGCCGAAACTACCCTCCAGGACATTATCGAAAGCGTTGGCCAGTACCTCGGCGCGTTTTATCGCTGCTTCACTCTGCTGAAAGGCCTGGCTGATAGCCTGCCGGGCGACCGCCTTGGCAAGCTCGGCGTCTTTTTGTGCCTTGAGCATCAACTCCTGTGAATCGTTTGAGAAGTATTCCGCTTCCTGGTTTTTCTCAGGGATTTCAGACTCCGCTAAAGCAGTCATATCGTCTTTCCCGAATATTCTCTTTTCCAGCGGTAAATCACTATACATCGGGTACTCTCTCCCACTCGCTGCTGACAGTTTCCCGTTATCCGGTATTCCCCCGGGAAATCCGGTTGGCTTCCGTCACGAGCGCATTAATATCATCCTCGGTGAAGAGTCTCCAGCTCCTTCTATCACGGTAGTCCTGTAGGTGCAGGCTGTCCTCTTTCAACCAGCGCAGCAGCGTGCTCCGGCTGATACGGGCCAGCCGGCACACTTCCGAGGTCCGATAATATGTTTTATCGTTAATATTTACCGGCATGTTATTTCCCCCCAAGAGGGTTAACAAACTGTTTCTATATTAATTGCTACGGTTTGATACGGCGTGATACGGGTCAATACATCCAGAATATTACCGCGCCTTTATGCCGGCAAATAGCGGGGCAGCTTTTATTTTTAATGGGTGGAATCCCTAATATTTACTGTGGCTTCATCCCGGGCAATTCTATTTCCCGGCCGCTGTTTTTGTATTGCCCGGCTTTACAATGTATACTGAATAGAGGTCGGGTACCGGAGTGATAATCCCCCGGAGCGACGGAACGGATATGGCAGAAGAAGAAAGCGGAATAGACGAATTAATGCGGCTTTCCCAGCAGTTCACCCGGCAGCAGGAAGAACGCGAGGATAGAGAAAAGCAGCGTGAAGCCCAGGGTAAAAAGGTCAGGGGCGTACTGCAGGGGCTGAAGGACCTTAATTACTCCATGGCCATCGAGCAGCTAAAGGCCGTAGCCGGACCGGAAGTCGTCAAGCAAGTAAACGCTT
>CAYNDI010000287.1:0-2698 GCA_964395955.1 uncultured Dehalococcoidaceae bacterium | reverse complement strand
GCAAGCGCGAAGTGATGCGGGAAGAGCGCCGCCGGCAGATCCTGGAGGCGGCCCTGGCGGTTTTCTCCCAGAAGGGATTTCACGCGACGAACGTCAGCGACGTGGCTGCCCAGGCCGGGGTGAGCCAGGGCACCATCTATTGGTACTTTGAGAGCAAGGAGGAGCTGTTCGAGGCGGCGATTCTGTCCGTCTTTGACCAGATCGGCTCAGAGGCCATGGCGGGCATTTTTCAGCACGAGACGGCGACAGGAAAACTGCGCGCCCTGACGGACACGATGGCCGGGCTGGGGGAACTCGTCGAGAACGTTTTCATGCTGTTCCTTGGCTACTGGGCTTCCAGTCCGCGCCGCGGGGAGGCAGCCAAGGAATGGATCGAGATTCTGGTCGGGTACAAGGATCTGATCGCCAGCCTCATCGAGGAAGGGGTCCGCGACGGCGAGTTCAGGCCGGTGGATGCCGATGCATTGGCATGGATGCTGATGGCAGCCTACGATGGCCTGGCAGCCTATTTGATGCTGGCGCCGGATCTGGATGTGAAGCAGATTAGCACTGTGTTCATCGATACGCTGTTGAAGGGGCTGGCGGTGGATGAAGAGTGAAGAAACACGCTTTCATACGATTCTCTGAAGAGAGAGAAAGGACAGAAAAATGAGTAGTTCAACGCTTTTGCTCGTCGTGGTGGCTTCCGTTTTGGCGCTCGTATCGGGCTGGCTGCTGCCCGTACTCTTTAAGAGCAAGCGGCCCTTTGGCCTGTTGGGGGACATCCTGGTCTGCGTCGTGCCCACGGCCGTGCTCTGCTACCTGGAAGCGCAGTTCGTGCTGCCTGCCCTGGGCTTTGGACGGGGATGGATCTTTGTCGCGGCCGCCATCGGCGATCCGCTGGGACTCGGCTGGATCTGCCTGTGGCTGGTGCGGAAGATCAAGTCATAGAGGATCTGCCGATGCGGGAAGCTCCCTATGTCATGAATGAGGACGGGGGATGATGAGATCCCGTTTGGGTGATGCCGGACAATGAACTTGCTGCGTACCTGGGCTGTCGTGCGCAAAGAGGCGCGCCACATCCTGCGCGACCGGAGGGCCTTTTTCCTGGTGACCATTTCACCGGTGTTCCTGCTGCTGGTGATGGCCTACACGTTCATGGTGGACATCGACAACGTGGCCGTGGCCGTGATGGACCGGGACGGGACACCCCTGTCGCGCCGGTACCTGGCCGGCCTGGGGGGCTCGGGCGATGTGTTGGTCCGCTACGTGGCGGACGACTATGGCGATGTGGAACGGTGGCTGATGACGAGTGAAGTCAAGGCGGCTATCGTCATCGCGCCGGGCTTTGAAGAATCGCTGCTAGCGGGCCGCGAGGCCAGCGTGCAGGTTCTGGTCGAGGGGACCGAGCCAACGACGGCCAACACGGCCATGGTCCACATCAGCGGCTATACTCAGCAGTTCGCCTTGCAGGTGGTCACCGAGGTCGCCGAACAGGCCGGCATCGTTGTCGAGGAAGGCGCGCTGGCACCCATCGACCTGCGGGTGCGTACCTGGTACAATCCGACGCTCAAGGCCGTGATCGGTTTTTTGCCCGCCCTCATCGCCATGGTCATGGGCATGCCGGCCGTGTCTACCACGCTGGCGCTGACCCGGGAGAAGGAGCATGGGACGCTGGAGCAGCTCATTACCACACCCATCCGCCGCTCGGAGCTACTGGTGGGCAAGCTGATCCCCTACGTCCTCAGCGGCCTTCTGGCGGTGCTCCTGTGCGTGGGGGTGGCGGTGTACTGGTTTGGCTCGCCCTTTGAGGGCAGCTTTGGCCTGTACATGGTGCTCGCCGTCGACTTTTTGCTGGCGTCGTTGGCCATCGCCCTGGTCCTGTCGGTATTTGTCAAGAGCCAGCAGGCGGCCCAGCTTGGCGCGGTGCTGATCTTTTTCTTCCCCGGCTTTTTTCTGTCGGGCATCTTTTATCCACTGGTCAGCATGGAGCCGATGATGAAGATGGAGGCCTACATGGTGCCGACCACGCACTTTGTGCTGGTGGGGCGGGGCATCTTTCTCAAGGGCCAGGGGCTGGATGCACTGTGGCCCTATGCCCTGGCCATGGCCGTCATGGCCCTCCTGTTCATGGGCCTGGCCATTCTGCTGTTCAAGAAAAAGCTGGCTTAGCAGGCGAAAGAAATGCGGATCTGGAATCTGGCGCACAAGGAGCTGATCCAACTCTGGCGGGACAAGATGATCCTGCTGTTCGTGCTGTTTGGCCCGGTGAGCGAGCTGGCGATGGTCGCCTGGGCAACCTCGGGCAGCATCGATCACATTCCCACCGCAATCGTGGACCGGGACCGGTCTGCCGCGAGCCGGGCCCTCGTCGTGGCGCTGGAGAATACAGGGACCTTTGATGTCGTTTACTACCCACTGGACGAAGAGGGGGCGCGGGCCCTGGTGGATGCGGGGACGGCCCTAGTGGCCGTCCTCATCCCCCGTGGGTTTGCGGAGGATCTAGTCGCCTTCCGCGAACCGGCCCAGGTGCAGATCATCCTCGATGGGGCGGATCCGAGCGCGGCACGGGCTGCTTCGATGAGCGCCGAGGGGGCGGTGGCCACCTTCGGACAGGAAATCGCCCTGGAGCGTCTGGGGCCGATCATGGATGAGTGGGGCGACGTCATCGACCTGGACATACGCGTCTGGTTCAACGAGGAACTCAAAACCTCCAACT
>CAYNDI010000286.1:0-2702 GCA_964395955.1 uncultured Dehalococcoidaceae bacterium | reverse complement strand
ACTGCACCCAGGTCTTGCCGATGGTCTCCATGCCGCACTCGAAGATGGAGTTCTTAACGGGGTTAGGATTGCCGGGGACGATTTTAAGAATCCTGAGGACAATGGGGATAATGACCATCAAAAGGGAGAAAAGAACGGCAACGACAAAAAACAGCCCTATTAATCCGTAGTTTGCTAGCAAGTGTTCCCCTGATTATTAATATCGTTGAAAAACGTTAACGCTCGATAGTATTGTATATTATACGATACATACGGCTTTCAGGTTCTGCGGTAGTATACCATACCTTTTTTGAAAAATGCAACAGGTAGAAGCGGATATTCTGTAATTATAAATAACCTCACCCCCTTTGTCCCCCTCTCCTTCTGAGGCAGAGTGAAGGAGAGGGGGAAGAGATTTTTGTGAAATCCACCCCCTCGATCCCCCTCCTTTCCTAAAGGAGGGGGAGGTAGACTATGGGATAAGCCGCTGATGGTTCGAGGGTGGTCAGGGTGGGTAAAGATAACAGACGAAAAGCAGGAGAAAGAAGCCATTACCTTTGCAGGTTATGGCGAGCGGCGTTTACTTTTCAGCAAAGCTTCGATTTCGTCAAGGTGCATCCTGCGGTGAATTGACCTGTATAGTCTCGTTTCGTCTTCAAGAAGTTCGATTTCAGCTATTATTTCAGGCCGGGTATCCTCCAGTTCCCGGTCATATGATTCCGCCGAAGAGGACGCCATATTTGCCGCCGTACGCGGCGGAATCTCCAGCAAAAATGGCAAAAGCGCATCATTGGGGAGAAGGGTATCGTTAATAGTATCCCAGTCTACCGGGGGAAACGTAACCTTACTATTCTCTTTCCATTTTCGCAACAGCAGCAGCGACCATTCGTCCCAGAACGCCAGGTGCGCCAGGGCAGCGGCCACGGTCCAGCCTTCTTTGTAGATAACGAGCTTTAATTCATCATCGGTGATTACGTTTACCAGTTTACAGAGTCTTTCCCGCTCCCTTTTATTCTCAGTGATATATTGCCTTTTCATATACTTCTCCATTATTCAGTTTCAGGCAGCCATGTATAAGACTGAACCCTGGAATATTCTTTAAATCCCATTTTCCGATAAACCGGCTCTCCCATACCGGAAGCCTGTAATATCCCTACCCGGTACCCCATCTCCCGCCCTTCCAGTAAAGGCTTTTGTGTAACGGCGAAACCGATACCCCGGTTGCGTACTTCCGGCAGGGTGGCTACGAAGTATATGCCGACGACGCCCTCGCCCAGAAAATACATCGATGTGGCTACCGGCTTGCCTTCCAGCAGGCCCAGATAGAACTTGACAGGTTGTTTATATTTGATATCGGTTTTAAACCATTCCAGCAAAGACGGCTCGGCCGGTTCCGGGATGCCGAAGCCGACGCTGGTAATATGGCACCATGTTTTCAGGGTTTTATTATCTTTCACCTCGATTATTTTCAGTCCGGACGGAAAGGGAACGTCCTCGTTCATCTCCCGTAAATCGATAGCCATGCCGGCCCCCTCTCCATAAGTGGTAAAGCCGTGAGCAGCCAGTTTCTCACCCAGGTTGGCCGGTTGCGTATCATGCCCGATATACCACTGAACGGCCACCTTTCTCTGGTTTCCTTTGGTTTTGAAACTCTTGATAGTATCATCTACCTGCTCCGGCTTGAGGTGAATATGAAAAGCGGAGTTACACATGGGGAAGGATATATCGGTCAGGCACCAGCACATATCCGGTCCCGCGTATACTTCAGCCTGCTCCCAGTTGTGGGAGAAAGGTGTAAGGGCGTACGCATTTTCTTCGATGGCTTTGATAAGGGCTTGTTCCGATAGGTCACTCAGTACTTCAGGCATTTCAGGTTCTCCTTTCAAAATAGTAAAGCCCGGGGATTTTACCTCCGGGCCCGGTGTGTGTAACGATTAATCGTTTATCTTTTTTCAGATTTCCTTAAAAACGGAAACACGCCTGACCCGCGGCCGGGTTTTCATGGTCATCCACCTGACCTGTTTAGCGTTGCCGTGCCGGCGGTTCATGGCGTTATTCCTATTCCTTTCAATAAAAAGTAAACTTATTGTATTACATCGTAAGGAGAAAAGTCAACGGAGATGACGGGCTTTTTCGTTTGAGTTTTTTTACCTCACCCCCTTTATCCCCCTCTCCTTCTGAGGCAGAGTGAAGGAGAGGGGGAAGATATTTTTGTGAAATCCACCCCCTCGATCCCCCTCCTTTCCTAAAGGAGGGGGAGGTAGACTATGGGATAAGCAGAGGATGATGCGAGGGTGGCCTGGGTGGGAAAAGATAAGACACGAGGGGGGGGAAAGGGGAGGTCAACACTGGTACCGGGCTCTCTGAACGTTTGCCTTAACCCTGTTTAAGCCCGTATTTTTTAGCTATCTTTTCCAGGCCGGGTATGCACTTCTCCATAAGCTCATCGGTGACGCAGTAGACCAGGCGGAAATAGCCGTGAACGCCGAAAGCCACGCCGGGGACGGTGAGTACGTGGTGTTCCCGCTGCAGCTCATGGACGAAAGCGACATCGTCCTCGATGGGGCATTTGGGGAAGATATAGAAAGCCCCCTGGGGCTTGTTTACGGTATAACCCATTCTTACCAGGTTGTTATAGATAAAGTCGCGCTTACGCTGGTAGTCACTCACAGGGATGGTGACGCCCTGAAGATGGCGAACCACGTTCTGCATGAAAGCCGGGG
>CAYNDI010000285.1:0-2721 GCA_964395955.1 uncultured Dehalococcoidaceae bacterium | reverse complement strand
CGCCAGCCGGAACACACCCAGCTTGACGTTGAGATGAGCTTTGTAACAGAGGAGGACGTCCTCCAGCTCCTGGAAGAGCTTTATACCTCTCTGGTTCAAACAGTAAAACCGGAGATGAAAATAATCAAACCCTTCCCTCGACTCACCTATGCCGACGCCATGGCGCGCTACGCCTCGGACAAGCCCGATTTGCGTTACGGCATGGAAACCGCCGATCTTACCGATATCGCCGCCAGGACGGACTTTACGGTGTTCAAATCAGCCATCTCTGCCGGCGGCTGTATCAGAGGGATGGCTGCCCCCGGCTGCGGCGAATATACCCGCCACCAGCTGGAAGAGCTCAACCAGCTCGCGGTCAGTGCCGGGGCTAAAGGTCTGCTGACCATCTCTCTGGGCACACCGGAAAGCCAGCTGGAAACGCTTACTCAGGACATGATAAAATCGGTGGCGGCTAAATACCTGACTTTAGAACAGGTCAAAGAAATGGCGGGACGCTGTAGAGCCAACACCGGCGACCTTTTATTAATCGTCGCGGGTGAACCGGATGAGATTTGCCCGGCACTGGATGTACTCCGCCGCGAGATGGCGTGCCGTTTAAACCTGGCCGACCCTCAGATGCTTGCCTTTGCTTTTGTCGTTGATTTCCCGCTGATAGCCCGTAACGCCGAAACCGGTGGCTGGGAAGCGGTCAACAACCCCTTTACCCACCCCCGGGATGAGGATATTCCTTTACTGGACAGCGCTCCGGAAAAAGTACTCGGGAAAAACTACGATATCGTCTGCAACGGCTGGGAGCTTGCCAGCGGGGGTATCCGGATACACCGGACGGACCTGCAGAAAAAGATATTTAAAATACTGGGATACAGTGACGATAGTATAAAGAACCTCTTCGGGCATATGCTGGAAGCTTTCGACTTCGGGGCTCCGCCGCACGGGGGATTCGGCGCCGGCGTTGACCGTACTACCATGGTGCTGGCGGGAGAGAGCAATATCAGAGAAGTCACCGCCTTCCCCAAGAACCAGGCGGCCGCCGACCTTACTTTTAACACACCCTCGGCTGTCTCCGAGGAACAGCTGGCGGACCTGCACATCAGATTGCGCGAAGAAGATTAAACTATCGGGGAGGTAATTTGAAAGTAACCAAAGAAAAAGAAGAAAACCGACAGGCATTCCTGACCGTCGAGCTGGAGTCTGCCGAGATGGAAGACGGTATCCAGCATGCCTACGAGCACCTGGCGCCGAAGGCGAGTGTCCCCGGCTTCCGCAAGGGTAAAGCCCCCCGGTCGGTGGTGGAACGGCACCTGGGCAAGTCCAGACTCCTGGAAGAAGCCCTCGACCACCTCATTCCTCAGGTTTACGAACAGGCCCTCAAGGAGCATTCCATCGAACCTTACGCCCAGCCGGAACTGGAAATAACCCAGGCCGACCCCCTCATTTTCAAGGCCGTCGTGCCCCTGAAGCCCACCGTGGAACTCGGCGACTACAAAAGCATCCGTATGAAGCCGGAAAAGGTTGATATCAAGGAAGAAAATATCAAATCCGTCCTGGAGGAACTGCGTCACCAGCACGCCACCTGGGAACCCGTCGACCGGCCGCTGGACTATAACGATATGGCCGTTATAGATATCAACGGCACCGTCGAGGACAAGCCCTATGTAAAAAAGGTGGCCGCTCAGATACAAGTCCTGCAAGATATGATATCCCCGGCGCCGGGATTTGCCGCCGAGATAGTCGGCATGAAGAAAGAGGAGGAAAAAGAGTTCAAAATCACCTTCCCCGCGGACTACCCCGGCGAAAGCGCAGCCGGGAAAGAAGGGCAGTTTAAGGTCAAGTTGCATGAAATCAAAGAGGAGAAACTCCCGGAACTCGATGACGGGTTCGCCGGGCAGGTCTCGCCGGAATTTAAAACGCTGGACAGACTCCGGGAGGAGGTTAGCAAAAGCCTGCTCTTACGCGGCGAAGAACGCGTCCGTATGGAATTCGAGGAGAAGCTAATCAATGACGCCGTCGAGCAGGCTAAAGTGGAGTATCCGCCGGTCCTGGTAAACCTGGAAATTAACCGCATTATCAACGAGCAGGCCCGGCAGCTGCAGATGTCGGGGCAGAGTATGGACCAGTACCTCCAGAGCATTAACAAGACGCCGGAGCAGCTTCAGGAGGAATTGCGCCCGGTGGCGACGAAGAACGTTACCGCCTCCCTGGTTCTAAGCCAGATTTCCACCGATGAAAAGATAGAAGTCACCGAATCCGATATCGAAAACGGCATTAACAATATGACCAGGAGCGCCGCGGACGATAGAAAAGAGGAGATGCGTAAATTGCTGGATACCCCGCAGACTCGCGAGTCTATTAAACAATCATTGAAAACGCGTAAGACTATCGAGCGTTTGATCGAGATAGCTAAAAAACCCAGAAAATCTCCCAGGAAGAAAAAGGAGGAGAAAAAATGAATAATTTACCCGTGAATGTTATACCCGGCGTGGTGGAAAGCGGACCCAGGGGCGAAAGAATGTGGGACCTTTATTCCATGCTTCTCAAAGAACGTATCATCATGCTTTTCACCCCCATTTCTGACCCCGTTGCCAACACGCTTATCGCCCAGCTTCTCTACCTGGAGCGTGAAGACCCGGAAAGAGACATTAACATGTATATACAGTCGCCGGGGGGCCAGATTCACGCCGGCCTGGCCATCTACGATACCATGCAGCTTATCCGCCCGCA
>CAYNDI010000284.1:1407-2736 GCA_964395955.1 uncultured Dehalococcoidaceae bacterium | reverse complement strand
GCAGGATATCATCGTCGACCCCGGTATCGGCTTCGGCAAGACGCTGGAGCAGAACCTGGAACTGGTCAACCGTCTGGCTGAATTGAAGGAGCTTGGCAAGCCCATCCTGCTGGGGACTTCACGTAAATCGATGATTGGCCTGGTGCTGGACCTGCCGCCGGAAAAACGTCTCGAAGGCAATCTGGCGGTTACTGCCATCGGTATCGCCAGCGGGGCCGACATTGTACGCGTACACGATGTACGGCAGACGGCGCTGGTCTGCCGCATGAGTGACGCCATCATCAGAAGGGGGTCGGTAGATGACTGATATAGTAACGGCATATCTCAGCCTTGGCTCTAACCTGGGTAACCGTGAGGACAACCTGGATATGGCCCTGAAACTGGTATCGGAGAGGATGAGGATGGGCAAGGTCTCTTCGATATACGATACCGAACCCCTTGGTGTTGCCGACCAGCCGCGTTTCCTGAACATCGCCTGCGAGGTCTTTACCCGGCTGACGCCGGAAGGGCTGCTGTCCCTTGCCAAGGGTATCGAGGGCAAAATGGGACGGCGCGGCAAGACCGGCGAGCCGCGTACTATCGATATCGATATCCTTTTGTACGGGGATAAGACCATGGATACGCCCGACCTCGTTATACCGCATCCATCGATGGCGGAACGGTCTTTCGTTCTGGTGCCCCTCGCCGAGATTGCCCCCGACCTCGTTCACCCGGTTAGTAAGAAAAAAATCAAGGAAATGAGGGAAGAGATTAAGGAGAAGCAGGGCGTTCTCAAGCTGGATTCTAAATAAGGTGCTATTATGTACGAAATAACAGTCGAGAAGTATTTTGAAGCCGCTCACTATCTGCGGGGTTATCAGGGGAAATGCGAAAAGACCCACGGCCACCGCTATAAAGTGGTGGTGAAAATCAAGGCTTTAAAACTGAACGAAATAGGTCTGGCCTACGATTTTACCGATGTGAAGCGTCACCTGAAAGATATTATGGAACGCTACGACCATACCTGCCTGAACGATATCCCGCCCTTTGATAAGATAAATCCATCGGCGGAAAATATCGCGTCGACTATCTACAACGAGCTTAAGGAAAAGCTCTCTACAGAACCCGTTTCCCTGATCGCCGTGGAAGCCTGGGAGTCCCCGGAACAGGGCGTCGCCTACCGCCCCGACTAGCCTGTCTCACCACCACCATGTCATTATGATGGAGCGCAGCGGCTGAAAGATTCTCGTGCCGTCCCTGTCATTCTGAGCACAGCGAAGAATCTCGGGGAGGAGTAGTGCTTCCCCTCAGGCTTTAGTCTTCTCCGGCGGCAGCAGGTTCGGTATACCG
>CAYNDI010000284.1:0-1397 GCA_964395955.1 uncultured Dehalococcoidaceae bacterium | reverse complement strand
AGTCACCGGAGCAGGGCGTCGCCTATCGCCTCGACTAGCCCTTTCCCTGCCCCGCTGTCATTCTGAGGGAGCGTATTGACCGAAAGAATCTAGGGGAGGGGTGTAGTCTATGTTAGTCTTTCTCCGGCGGCAGCAGGTTCGGTATACCGTCCTCGATGGGATAGTCGTGCTGGCACTTCCCGCACCGCAGCCAGCCTTTGATTACCTCCCCTTCTCCCTCCTCCTCCGCCTTTAGTTCCAGTTCCCCCTGGCACACCGGGCAGGCTAATATATCTAATAACGAGCGTTTCATGGTTGGATTATAACACTTTTTTATAAAATTATACCTGTCGTTTATTCCGTCTGCCCCCCACACCCATTCGTTCTCATCTATTCCCACCCTAGCCACCCTCGTATCATTTACTGCTTAACCCGTAGTGAAATCCCTGCCTTGCACGTCTGGAAATTATGCAGTAAAATAGGCGTAGCCACGTTTGGGGTAAGCTGATGATGATTAACCATCCGGTACTGGTACTGAACCAGAGCTACGAGCCGCTGACGGTCTGCCGCGCCCGCCGCGCCGTCGTCCTCATGATACAGGGCAAGGCGGAAATGCTGGAGAACGGCCTCGGTTACATCCACACCGTCAACGACACCATCGAGCTACCCTCCGTCATTCGCCTCGCCCAGATGATACGCCGGCCCCGCCGAAAGAGAAAGATGACCCGCTTCGAGATATTCAACCGGGATAAATATACCTGTCAGTACTGCGGGGAGCAGAGTCGCCACCTCACCCTCGACCACGTAATACCGCGCTATCGCGGCGGCCAGCATACCTGGGAAAACGTTGTCAGCGCCTGTGACGCCTGCAACCGCCATAAGGCCGGCAAGACACCCAAGGAAGCCCGTATGAAGCTCATCCGCTCGCCCGCGCCGCCCACCGGCAGCCCCCTCTTCGTCGTCCCCTATCATTACCTCAACCAGCGGGACGAATGGCGTAAATATCTATATCAGTAGGACACCTGATTTTAATTCGTCATTCCCGCGAAGGCGGGAATCCAGTCCTCCCAACCCCTCGTTTGTTATCTTTTCCCACCCAGGCCGCCCTCGCGGCGTCAACGGCTTGGTCCGAAAAGGATTCCTGTCATTCTGAGCGTAGCGAAGAATCTCGGGGTAGGGCTGTGGGATTCTCGTGTAAGCGGGAATCCAGTCCTTTATCTCCACAAACGAAAATTGTATGCTGAAAACTGTTAACTTAGATATTATCTTTTCCCACCCTGGCCGCCCTCGCGGCGTCAGCGGCCTGGCCCGCCAGTCAACCCGCTACTGGTAACCGACGACTGTCAATTAATAACTAACTTCTGCCAGCGGCAGCTCTACTATCGCCTCAGTGTCCAGTTCCACCATCACCGTTTCCT
>CAYNDI010000283.1:0-2787 GCA_964395955.1 uncultured Dehalococcoidaceae bacterium | reverse complement strand
TGCGCTGCACCTTTCCACTCAAGCGAAGAGCAAAGAGCACCACTCCCCCCGCCAGGATCAAGAGGAGAAACACATGGTGGCGCATCACCCCTTCGAACAGGTTAATCTCCACTCCCTGCTGCTCGCCCTGAAGATACCCAAAGAAGTAGACGACAGTCAGCGCCAACAGGACTATGCCGACCCAGATCAGAATACGTACAAGACGTCGAAACCCTCTACGCACAGTCCGGCGCAGGGGTTGCACGAGCGTCAGCGAGCCATATCCGGCGAGAATGCTCATGGCAAAGCCAAAGAGATAGATGATGCGCTCCTGGTTCCGTACAGCCCCAAACCCCGGCACGAACAGATAGGCCACGTTGTACAAGAACGTATGTCCACCAAAAGCCAGCAGGAAAGCCACCGCCCCAAAAGCCATCCAGAATGCAATATCTCTGCGTACACGCCATAGGAACAGGGCCGCCGCTGCCAGAACCCATGGCAGAATACCCACGTACTGGGGCGAGCCGCCAAAGTAGCCGGGATACAACAAGTGCGTCATCTCGGCCAGGGGGAAGCCCCAGGATACCGCGTCATAGTCGAGGCCGGCACGGGTCGAGCGGGTGATGAACTCCAGAGCCGGTACAAGCTGGACCACGGTCAGGGCTACACCGAGGACAAGAGGAACAAGCAGGCAAGACACCACACCGGCGAGACAAGTACCGCGACCTACGCTGCACGCATTGCGGACTGACCAGGCCCGGAACAGGGTGTAGGCCAATACAGCGTAAACAACGTACATCACAGTCTGTGGGTGACCAGCCAGGATAGCACAGCCAAGACTGAATCCAGCGAGAATCAGTTGGGACACAGGGCGGGGATGAACGAAGGCTCGATCCACGAAGAGCAAGATCAAGGGAAGCCAGACTGCTGTTTCCAGGATGGTAAGCTGCTGGACAGGGAAAGAGGTCAGGTACCCGGCGTAGGTGAAGGTCAGCGCGGCGATAGCACCGGCAAAACGGGCCGCAGAGATACGCGCCCCGGCACGCCGGGCCAGATGGCGGACAAGGAGATACGTGAAGAGACTCGCCAGCGAGAAGTGAAAGATAACCTGGGCTGCCAGCGCCCCCATCGTAAAAGGTAGCCCAAGCAACGCCAAAACCAGGGTGGCCACCAGGTTCAGGGGGTAAAAGAATCCCGTCTGCACATCGGCCAGCCCCGGCTGGCCGGCATTGATGTATGGATCCCAGGCCGGCAAGCGACCCGCAGCCAATTCTCGCGCAGCGAACAGTTGGAGAGGATAGTACTGCTCGGTCAGATCTCCCTCGGGGAGAGCCGCTCGGCTAGCGGGATCAATGGCCCACAACTGCCACCAGAACAGCAGGGGCAGCAGCATCAAGCTGCTGACGATAATGACTTCTGAAATCCAGTTGTGTCGTCGCTGGGCATGGGGCACGAGATTCTACCTTATTTCCGGCAGGCTCGACGGTCTCGGACAGAGATTCTCGATCGAGATCATGGTTGGGATGAAGCCTCAGTCACTACGCCGGCGGTGCTGAGTGCTCTTTCCAGACGACGATTGCCGACCACCACCCTGGTAGCTGGGTGCCACGATGGCAAAGAACGTGCAGCGCCTCGAGTCCAATATCCGCATGCGAAGGCGCTCGTCGATTTCATCAATTGTCTTGGTGGTCGTGATCACTGTAGGCAAGAGGGCATGGTAGCGGAAGTTGAACAACTGGTAGAGTTTCTCCCGCACCCAAGGACTGGCACTCTCTGTACCAAGATCGTCCAGGACAAGGAATGGTGTGCGGCGCACCTCGTCGAAACGCCGGTCAAAGCTTGCCTGGCTGTTGGGACTGAACGTCGCCCGCAAATAGTCGAGCAAATCGGGAACGGCGATGAACAGGGCCGGCAGGCCCCCGTTTGCACGGGCATTGGCAATGGCTGCAGCCAGGTGGGTCTTGCCACAACTATAAGAACCGGCCAGCACCAACCAGCCTTCAGGTTGGTCAACAAAACCCTGGCACATCTCCTTGGCCCGCTTCAGGTTCTGATACTCGTTGGCCGGAAGCTGATCCTGGCGCAGGTCGAACGATTCAAAGGTCATGCTTTCTACAGGCGACCAACTCGACAACTCGAGGAGATTCTGATCAACGCCGCTTCGCCTGAAATCGGGCGCACCGATCCGTACGAGTGTCGACAGAGCAGGGTCTACCATGCGCGACCGGATACGCAGATCGATCTCTTCCATTCTCTGATTGGAGGTGATGACTGTGGGCAAGCGGGCATTATACCGATGATTCACGAGCTGGAAAAGCTTCTCCTGGGCCCAGGCAGTGCCGCTCTGGGTACCCAGGTCGTCAAGGATCAGGAGTGGTGCATTGCGTACATCCTCAAAGCGCTCGTCAAAACTCACCGGGCTGTTGGGACCAAAAGTAGCTCGCAGATGATCGAGCAGATCGGGAACAACGATGAACAAAACTGGCTGGCCCCGTTCCACGACGTGATTGGCGACGGCTGCGGCCAGGTGTGTTTTGCCACAGCCATAGTTGCCCAACAGGACAAGCCAGCCTGATGGATCCTCGGCGAATTGCTGAGCCAGGTCAAAAGCAAATCGCAGATCTGATGCCTGGTCAGGGGGCAGGCCATACCCGGCCGGGATGAACGACTCGAACGTCATGCGGGACAGATGCTCCAGGTTGCTCAAGGAGCGCAACCGCTCTGCCCGTTGCTCCTCGATCTCGGACTCCTTGCAGCGACAGGGAAAGAGCTTTCCAAAATCGGGGTGTCCAACCGGCACGTTCTCGC
>CAYNDI010000282.1:0-2793 GCA_964395955.1 uncultured Dehalococcoidaceae bacterium | reverse complement strand
CTGGCGATAACATACCCCTAGGTGCTAGGATTCTGGCGCTTGCTGAGGTTTACGATGCTATGACGTCTCAGCGTCCCTACCGGGCTGCTATGAGGGTTAAAGCGGCTTGTGCCGAAATAGAACGCTACAAAGACAGCCAGTTCGACCCTGCGGTGGCTGATGCCTTTCTCAGAATGAAGAGTGCATTTTACAAAAGACGGCAGGCATCACTTATTCAAGACTTACCAACAGCGGTAATGAAGTGTAGTAAAAGGCGGTAACCAATGGCTAGTACAAAACCACATATTCTGTTTGTTACTTACTCAGTGAAGAGCTTACCGAAAATGGATATACATGCGATACAGCCTTAGATGCCAACATGGCTTTGGAGAAGATACAAGAGCAAGATTTCGATGTTGTTTTGTTGGATATTAAATTGCCAAGCATGTCTGGCCTAGACGTGTTAAAGGAGATAAAGGCACATTGTAATCAAACTACGGTGATAATGATAACCTGTATCAATGATTTTAATACTATGATGGATGCTTTAGAACTGGGAGCGTGGGACTACATTGTCAAACCATTTGACCTTGATGAAATAGATTCCAATATAAGTATGCTTTTAGAGAATAACAAATCTTCACAAGAAAGGAAAAATTACCAAACACCTACTCATCTTAGCTAGAAGAACAGGCTAAGTCAGCTATGGGAGAGTTATCAAGTAACACGAATATACTTACCCATGATAAAAAGATAGCAGTTCGATGTAAGTAGATAGCTACGCACGAAACGCCGGATCCAATAGAGGCATATTATGAGAAGTAATGAGTTAATAGTAGTTGATAAACATATTTTTTTTAGTAATGGTTTGTATAAAGCACTAGAGGTATTAGAATATGATCCATATCACATAATGTCATTAATTAAAAATAGATTACCCGATGTGGTTCTATTAGATATCAACTACCCCTCAAACAGTGGCCTTAAACTATGTAAACAAATCGTGCGTAGCTTCCCAAGTACCAGTGTGGTCATATTAACCCCCAACCCGACCATTGAAGAGCTTGTTGAAGTTATGCAGAGCGGAGCCGCTGCCTACCTGAGCAAGAGCACCACAGCCGAAGAAATGGTCAAAACAATAAAGCAGATCTTTCTTGGACAGTATCCAATAAACGATACATTTAAAGTTATATCGCCAGCTATCAAGCAAGACTCTGTACAATCGGGAGGCATAGTTTCAAAAGGAAGTGCAGGTCAAAGTAGATGTAACCATCTTACTCGAAAGGAGTTAGAAATCCTTGAGTACGTTGCCATCGGGGCCAAAAATAAACAGATTGCAGACAATCTGCATCTGAGTGAACAGACAATAAAGAATCATGTTTCTAACATTCTTGCTAAGTTAATAGCCCGCGATAGAAGCCATGCTGCAGTCTTAGCTATGCAGAATGGTTGGATTGAATATAAGGAAGACCTCCTAGGTATACTTCAGTAAAGCGATACCCAAATATAAAACAATGTAAATAATATGTAGAATGAAATTCCAGACACTAAGGATTTGGAATAAGATCAGAAGTAGGTCAACAAGGAGATAATCATATGGATAAAGTAAAGCCAAGTATTCTAATTGTTGACGACGAGCAAACGGTATGTGATGTGCTCCATGATGAACTGACTGAGAGGGGATACCGCTGTACTTCAGTTCTCAACGGTGATGACGCCCTCACTAAACTGGATGTAGAGGACTTTGATGTCGTCTTATTGGATATTATGCTGCCTGGAATGTCCGGCATGGAGGTTCTACACGAGATCTGGCTGCATCATCGTGATACGGCAACTGTTATGATAACGGCTGTCAACGATATCGATACCGCAGTTGAGGCTATAAAGTATGGGGCTACGGATTATATTGTCAAACCGTTTAACCTGGATAGAGTACATAATAGTCTATGCGCTGCCCTGTGGTTTAAGCAGGCTAATTCAATTGCTAAAGCTTCTACTCAAATGGATGCTATCGCCCTTGGTGTAAAGGCAAAACTTGACCCATTTTCCACTATCTCAGGGGTAGTAACGAAAGGGACGATTGAAATCGCCCGGCAGCTGGGTATTACTGAGGAAGAGATTCAGCGGTGGGTAGAGGCTAAACGAAAGCTCGATTTTAAGAGCGAGACACTAACCAAGCTGGAACCAAGCAAGTCACATTGAACAGCCTAATGTATGGACTATTTACCAGCAGGCATAAGTGAATTGTAGAATCAAGGAGAAAGATAAATATGACAGAACTCATGACTCCCGAGGAGGCGGCTAGTTATCTCCGGGTAACCAAAAAGACAATATACCGGCTGGCGAGGCTAGGCAAAATTCCGGCAACCAAGGTAGGCCAGCAGTGGCGCTTTCATAAGGATAAAATTGATGAGTGGTTACGTCGGAACTCGAACGCAGTTACGGGAAATATACTTGTCATTGATGACGAAGAGAGCGTCAGATTACTCTTTAGAGATATCCTTAAAGAGTCCAGATACAATGTGACAATGGCAGAAACTGGTTCAAAAGGATTAGACCTGATTAAACAGCGGGGCTTTGACCTGGTCTTCCTTGACCTCAAAATGCCGGGCATGGATGGAGCTGAGGTTTTACGCCAGATAAGAACTATCAAGCCTGGGCTACCAGTGGTCATCATTACCGGCTATCCCGATAGTGACATGATGACGCGGGCTTTAGCTCAGGGTCCCTTGGGATTTATGAATAAGCCCTTTGATGAAGAAGACATCGCTTCAATAGCAGCTAATTTCTTGCGTATCGCTGGCAGGATGTGAA
>CAYNDI010000281.1:0-2821 GCA_964395955.1 uncultured Dehalococcoidaceae bacterium | reverse complement strand
TGAAAAAATAACATTATGATTGGCTCAAAAGTTGGGGCAGGTCCACACTAAGTCCCGGTCTAACATTATCACTGGACTCCTTTTTGGGGGGCAGGCCAAACCCAAGAAGAGGCTTTGACATTCAGCAAACAGGGGAGTTATCATTAGAATCCAGGACAGGTGCCTAGGAGATGTCTCTATGAAGCGATTTACCGTACTGGTAGTCGATGATGACGAGCAGATTCTTGACTTCCTCAGGCCCAAGCTCAGGGGCTCAGGGTACAATGTACTGACAGCCAGCAACGGCGTTGAGGCTCTGGAGCAAGCTAAGACTCAGGAGCTTGATATAATGGTGCTTGACCTGGCGATGCCACAAATGGACGGCTTTGAGACACTCAAGGAAATACGTAACCTCTCCGCAGTGCCGGTCATAATACTCAGCGCCCGGGGGGCCGATGCTGATAAAATCAAAGGCCTTACGCTGGGTGCCGACGATTACCTGTCAAAGCCTTTTAACCCCGATGAACTGATAGCTAGAATCGAGGCCGTAAGGCGTCGCCTCGAACCCGCAGAAACACGGATAACTTTGAAGCCGCTGTCTTTCGAAGACTTGACCGTAGACTTTGACAAACACCTCATTGAGGTTGGCGGTGAAGAAAAACAGCTGACGAACATCGAATGGCTTTTGCTCAGCGAACTGGCTCGGAATGCCGGCCGCCTCGTTACATACCGCCATCTCCTCACAACTGTGTGGGGGGCCGAATACAGTGACGAGGTACAGCTGGTGAGATCATGGATCAGCCGGCTGAGGCATAAGATAGAGAAAGACCCGGATAACCCCAGGCTGATTCGGAATTTGCCTAAAGCAGGCTACATCATGAAGCAGCCTTCCTCTTGAAAAAGGTGCCCTTCCTTCTTAAAACCCTCGCCGGTGCCTTCAAACCTGAGTCAGCCGATATCCCCCAGAAATGTCATAAATATTTTAACTCTTTACTCCCCCATTTTACACCTTTTCCATATCAAGTAACCTATGCTTTCTTTGTATATATCTTTCAGGAGAGACTTATGTCTTTTGTGTTAACACAACCCCGGAAGCTTAATAGAACAAAAGAAATCGGGCGTCGTATAGCCACCGAGCCGGATGAGTTTATTATATTCTGTCCTAAATGTAACACGTTCGAGACAGTATGTTTAACCGAAGAGAGGCTCGTGCCAACCAAGAAGTTTAACCAGGTAGGTGCTCGAATCTATCATGACTGCGGTTCAAACGAACCGTGCTTTTTATATCGAACTCTCTAAAAGGGGGTGGCCATGAGCGACAGGGTATATTTACTTCTGGATGTCATGGATGGGAAGGCTGACCTGGTAGCCGGAAAGCTCAGGCACAGAGATGGTATCAGGATTGTTGACGTGTTGGAGGGACAGCCAAATATTATTGCGGTAGTTGAGGCGCCCGAGCGGCCTAGACTGGCGGAAATCATTATGCGGGTTATTTCCTCAGTGGAAACAATGGTTGAAGATGTGCAATTACTCCCGGCTCGTGATGGACCCGGTAGTTATAACAGTCTCGAACCTTCACACAGCGATAAGAAGCCAAGAGGGAAATTAGAACATGCTTGACGGAAAGCGAATATCTATTATTGTTGAGAATGGTTTTGAAGACCTGGAGCTTATTGAGCCAATGAGAGCAATGAAGGCGGCTGGTGCCAGAGTGATTATCATCGGCGCCGAATTAGTCGAAAGCTACCGGAGCAATAGTGGTAAGAGGACAGTTATAGCAGATGTGACCGCTGATAAGGCAGTGACCGAGGATTTTGATGCCATCATCATCCCGGGCCTCCATTCCCCGAACGGGATGCGCTTTCATTCCTCTGTAATTGACCTGGTAAAAAAAATGCATGGCTTGGGCAAGGTCATAGCGGCTATTTGCTATGGTTCGCAACTCCTGATATCAGCCGATACAGTCAGAGGACGCCGGCTGACTTCCTCGCTCCCGATAGCAGAAGACCTGAAGAATGCCGGAGCGGACTGGGTTGATGAACCTGTCGTGCAGGATGGGAATATCATCACCTCCGGTAAAGTCGTTAACCTGCCGGTTTTTAATTGGACCATCATTGAGGCGGTAAGAAATAAATAGGTAGTCCTTGGGTGTTATCAGATGATGTCACAAAGAGCACATATTTCTATATCAGCAGCCCCAGAGTCGTTTTTACAAAGAGTCAGGGGGCGAGTAGCTACACTGTTGCTTGAGTATTCCAGGCAACGCACCACCGGGACACCACGTCTATAACAGCGGGAGATGGCAGAATTGCTGGGTACGACCTGGGAGCTAGTCAACGAATCGCTCAAGTCCCTCCATGAAGAAGGCGCTATAAGGATAGAACGGCATCGAATAATTATCAAAGAAGAGTCACTCAAAAAAATAGCTGGAACATCGCGGCCTGAATGCTAGAGGAGATGAATAAGGTAAAAAATAAATCGGGGTGCCACAGAAACAGCCAAAGATAAGAAGTCTATGGCAACGGCCTTTAAAGCACCTGTATTTATCTGTAACAGGCTTCCCTCTGTTCTAAAAAATAAGCATATAGAAGACTCTCTTTCCTGGAAAAGTAAAAGGTAAAGATGGACAGATGAAGAAATATGAAAACAAAAAACTCTGTGTAATAAGGGGAAACCGAACCGAATTTGGTGGTATCGGATTCGGTACCGAGGTCAGCAGGGAGGAGATATGAAATTATTGTATGGATTACTAGCACTGGGAATAGTATTGATTGCATCAGGGGTGACGCTGTTTATCATCGTTTAGCAGAAAATCTGCTCAACCTCATCAACGTACGCAGCG
>CAYNDI010000280.1:0-2833 GCA_964395955.1 uncultured Dehalococcoidaceae bacterium | reverse complement strand
AAGGGTACACCAATGAGCCCAAGCGCTGCCCGGAATGCCGTCAGACCAGAAAGTCAGAGCGCTTCGGAAACAGCAGCTACGGCGCCCCGCGACAGATGTTCCCGGCGACCTGCGCCGAGTGTGGTAAAAGCACCGAAGTACCTTTCCAACCCCGCGGTGACAGGCCGGTTTACTGCAGCGATTGTTTCCGCAAAGTACGAAACACTAGATAAGTGAGGTAAGCTACGAGTCGCGCCCGGGGTCAGGTAATCAGTCCAGGTGCGGCTCGTGCATATTTGAATTTTGTCTTTAGAAGTATCATTACGTGAAGGAGAATCACAGGAATCATTGTTGCACCGTTTTCAAAAAATGGTGCAGATGAGCGGTGTCTTACGTGAAGTAAAAGCCAACCGTTATTATGTGCCGAAAAGCGAAGCCGCCCGTATTAAAGTAAAAAAGAATGCCCAGCGGAAGCGGCGACAGGGCTACTAGACGAAACGGGGAATAAACCCGGTGAAAGAGTGGGGTAAATTATGAAAATGTATGTGGGGAATCTAGCCTATGATGTTTCCGAGGATGAACTGGCAGCGGAGTTCGGCGCCTACGGCAAGGTGGATTCCGTGGCTATTCCCGCCGACAAGCTCAGTGGACGTCCCAGGGGCTTCGCCTTTGTGGAAATGGCATCAAAGTCAGAGGCCGAAGCCGCTATCGCGGGTCTTAACGGAAAAACGTTAAAAGAACGTACGATCGTTGTCAACGAGTCCCGCCCCCGGACGGACAACCGGGGTGGCGGTTCCTACGGCAACCGGAGGAGCGGCGGCTATGGCGGCGGTGGTTACGGCGGCAGTAGAGGTGGTCGTTCGGGCGGAGGCAGGCAGCGAAGATACTAGTCATTCCGGCAACTCAATTCAGTACCGGTTTCCTTAACCAGCTCACCATTGGCAAGTCGGAACTCCGCAACGGATTTGAAAAAGGGGGTACCGTGAATATCTATGTGGGAAACCTATCGCTCGAAACGACCGAAGACGAACTGCGTCAAGAGTTCACGACCTTCGGAGAAGTACTAGCCGTGACTATCATGGACGACAGGTATATCGGCAGCGGCCAACCGAGGGGTTACGGATACGTTGAAATGGCCTCAAAGTCCGCAGGGACAACCGCCATCGCTAATCTCGAAGGGAAAAAACTGAGGGACCGGGTTGTCAGTATCGTTGAAGCCCTGCCACTCACCAACAAAAACGGGATGGCAATCCCGGATATGAGTAACAATTATAGAACAAATAAAAAAAGAGAAAGAAAATATCAAGTCTTTAAAGTAATCTGATTTACCATTCAGGTACTCGACTCGTATTTCACCAAGGAGTTAAATGAATTTCGAAACCTTTAATCTACACCCGAGCGTCATGGCCGGTGTACGCGCGCTCGGTTACACCATACCCACACCGATACAAATCCAGGCCATCCCCCCGATTATGCAGGGGCGGGATGTTATCGGCCTGGCCCAGACCGGCACCGGCAAAACGGCGGCCTTCGTCCTGCCGATTTTACACCGTTTGATTTCAGGTCCGCGGGGATGTGTCCGGGCTTTAATAATTTCCCCTACGCGCGAACTGGCGGAGCAGACCTGCGAGGTTATAAATGAACTGGGGGACAGAACCGGGATACAGAGTGTTGCCGTTTACGGCGGAGTGGGCATGATTCAGCAGACCAAGGACCTGCGTAACGGTGCTGAAATTGTCGTGGCCTGCCCGGGCCGCTTGCTGGACTTTCTCTGGAAAGGGACGATGAGTTTGTCAGACCTGGAAGTCCTCGTTATCGATGAGGCTGACCGCATGTTTGACATGGGTTTTTTACCCGATATCCGCAACATTCTAGCTTGCATCATGAACAAGAGGCAAACCCTGCTTTTTTCCGCCACCATGCCGGATAATATCCGGCGTCTGGCGCGTGAAATCCTGCATGACCCGGTTACCATGCAAATAGACCGGCAGCTGCCGGCGAAAACCGTATCACACGTCCTGTACCCGGTACAGCAGCACCTTAAAACAGCTCTGTTAAAGGAGATATTGAGTAAAACCAAAACGGAGTCAGTGCTTGTTTTTACCCGGACTAAATACCGCGCCGAACGCGTGGCGCAGCAACTGGTAAGGTCAGGCTATCAAGTGACTTCACTTCAGGGGAACCTGCCGCAGTACCAGCGTCAGGCCGCGCTGGAAGGCTTCCGCACCGGTTCGATAAAAATCCTGGTAGCTACCGATATCGCCTCCCGCGGTATTGATGTCCTGCGTATTTCCCACGTCATCAATTATGACATGCCCGAAAGTACGGATGACTATATCCACCGCATCGGGCGTACCGGGCGGGTCGATAAAAATGGTGATGCCTTAACCTTCGTAACCAACGCTGATACGAGTAAAATAAGTGCCCTTGAGAGGCTTCTTGATACTCCGCTGGAGCGCATGACACTTGACGACTTTGATTATGCCAAGCCCGCGCCCGATAAACAGATGCGTCATTCGCAGAGACAACGAGTACCAACCACACAAAGCCGAGAAAACAATACAAAGAGAGTATTTAAGTAGCCGCCAATTCTTTTTTCTTATCAGATTAGCTATCTACCGTGATAGCCAGCGGTCAATTTTCCTGAAATCACTGAAGCGAAGAGAAAATACCAGCTTCAGCACGCAGGTGTATTTATGGCTCTACCTGGTTGATATCGACCAGCATTAAAAGGGGGTTGCCGGGTAGAAGACGCATGGCGATAAACACGATGATGGTAACGAGTATCGTGACCACAAGTGCCTGTATCACTCAGCGAATGATATGAGTTATCATCGATACTTTTCAGATACCG
>CAYNDI010000279.1:0-2857 GCA_964395955.1 uncultured Dehalococcoidaceae bacterium | reverse complement strand
CCACTCCGTCGAGGGGAAAGGGGGCATGATGAGAAGTTATCTCGTCTACCTTGATAGTCTCACACATAGCGTTCAAATTACGACCGCCGTACTCAACCGGCCACCTGGGTGCCAGCAACTTCTGAGCGCCCATTTTACGGAGTAGTTCCTTCGAATAGGGCCCTGCCCCCTGCAAAGACAAGGTCTCGGCTACGACGTTTTCGTTGCAATGCTCATCTAAAAAATCGTGTATTTCTTTCTGGAATGCTTTCTCTTCCGGGGAAAGCTCAAAATCCATTCCTTATCCTCCTGAAGGTGATCGGCATTATGGTCAAGTCAATTATCACCTTTTCATTATAATAGCCTGAGAATTTCCACCCGCGCCTGAGTTGACGCATAAACCAACCTTGGCTCCCTCTACTTGCCTTTCCTTTGCTCTACCCATCAACTGGTCAGCCACTTCAGCTACAAAGTAAAGTGCCTGGGCCGGGATGGCCTCTCCGGTGGCGGCAACACCGCCGCTTGGACCGACTGGCAATCTGCCGCCCAGTTCTATCTCCCCTGACCTGAATAGATTTTCTGCTTCTCCCTCCTCACAGAGCTGTAGCTGTTCCAGCCAGTCGAGTTTCATCGACGAAGTAAGGTCATAAACCTCGGCGAAGCTCAGGTCCTCGGGCCCCATGCCCGCTTCCTCGTAGGCTGCCGCACCGGCGCGGTATTCCACCGTGTTCTGGAATTCTCTTCCCTGCGCCGGAGGTTTTGCGCTTGTCGCCAATCCACCCCGGGCATATCCGGGGTCGTTATAATCGGTGTACCCGATGCCTATGGCTGAGATTATTACTGGCTTGGTAGTATATTGTTTGGCTTTTTCCAGACTGCAAACCACCGCTGCGGCGGCTCCGTCGCTGGTAGCACAGATTTCATAAAGATGTAATGGGTAAGATACTATTGGTGATTGCAGTACTTCTTCCTTGGTATAAACCTTTCTATAGCGTGCGTACGGATTGTATTGGGCATACTTGCTTGCCCTTACCTTTATCTCGGCAAGGTCATCATCTGTCAGCCCGTATAGCTGCATTCTCCTCAGCGCTCCCTGGGCAAAACCGCTTACGTTCGTGCTTCCAAAAAGTCGGAAACGCTGGAAATCAAAATCTGACGGATCGAATTCATCATCCTTGCCGGTAGGAGCGAAAAATCCTTTGGGTGGTGAACTCGAGCCAAAGACAAGAGCTAGGTCACAGAAACCGGCAGATATATACGCTTGCGCCGTTTTCAGTGCCCATCCGCCTGTGGCACAGCCGTTATAGCAGCTGGTCGCTGGCAGCGTTAGTCCGAGACGAGAAGAGATTGTGTTTCCCGCCAGTAGCCCGAGGGCCATACCCCCGGTACCTCCGTACGGGTCCACACCGCCGCTCACGAACTCAATATCCTTCCTGTCTACATTGGCGTCTTTAAGTGCCTCTAGACATGCTTCTTCAGCTAAATCGGCGAATGACTTCTCCGGGAATTTCCCCCATTGATGCCTGCCTACGCCTAATATTGCTATTTCTTGCATTTTTCTCATTTTCTCTGACTATTTGCCTCCTTGACTGTAGAAATGCTGTTCCAAGCTGTTGAATCCATACTTCTAACTCGAGACCGGCAGGAACCGCCATGACACAACTTCATTCCCGTCTTTATCTTCGTAAAGCTTGTCGATTGTCATTTCCATATCCATGCCGACCTTTAAATTATCTTGGTCGTATTCTTCGCCTATGATCGAGGTTACCCTTATCCCCTCCGGTAGCTCAATCTGCCCGAGAGAATATGGAACGAAGGGATCGGGTTTGTGAAATATGGGTGGTGGATAATGATTAACTGTGAAACTATGCAGTTTCCCCTTCCTGCTGAGCAGTACATCTTCAACTGGCTTTATCTTACTGCAATGAGGATTTCGACAGGAGTCTACTCTTGGGAAAAAATAATCACCGCAGGAATTACATTTGGTGCCTATAAGATGGGGTTCTTCCGGCGGCATGGTAAACCACCCTTCTAAACACGGGATTTGTTTTGTAGCTTCCATTCTTGAGCTCCTTCAAATATAAGCTAATCGTACCTGATATTATAGATATGTTTTAGTATCCGGTCTGTCAGTGGACTCGAGTTTTTCAACATGAGAATAATGCTAAAAATTGGCTTGCTGCGGTAAGTCTATCAAACAATTTAAAAGTTTGTCAAACAACGATATTGTCAAAGTTATACTAATATAATAGGAGTTTTGACATGGTTTTTGCAACTGGTTAAAATAGTCAGTACTTACACAAGAATCGGCCTTTTACCTTTTTATTCTCGAGATAATGCGCTGTGCATATTTACCAATGAAAGAAAATATACAGGCATTTTATCCGGGGAGATGAGAATCTTAAAATACAGGGATAATATGCAAACATTTGATTTGTGGGATATATTTGACTAAAAATTAGTCAAAGTGTATTATTCCTGCAGATTGATTTGTCCTAACAGTGCTTAAACAGACAGAAAGGGAGGTACAATGGCTCAAAAAGGTAAGTTAACAACAGGTGATAAGACCTGTATTAAGGGTACCGGTCTGAGTAGTTTCGGGGATAACTCGAATATGGCGGCCGTCGATGTTAAGGACGGGAAAATCGTTAGAATCAGACCGTTCCATTATGACTGGAAATACAAGCCGGAGGAATGGCAACCGTGGGACTTCGAGGCCCACGGCAAGACCTTTGCCCCGCCGATGAAGTCCATGTTACCTCCCCACGGTATGGCTTATAAAAAACGCGTCCAGTCACCCAACCGTATTTTATATCCCCTGAAGAGGGTGGACTGGGACCCCAACGGCGAGAGAAATCCGCAGAACCGGGGTGTCAGC
>CAYNDI010000278.1:1158-2876 GCA_964395955.1 uncultured Dehalococcoidaceae bacterium | reverse complement strand
ATTATTAAAGTAATACGTGTCAGCCGAAGCAAACCGTCAGAACAGGTCTGTAAAGACCTGGAGTACGGCACGAAACTACTGGAAAAACAACAGCCCATCTTCCATCTGGACTCGAACGCCAGGGAGAAATACGGGGGCACCGGCATGAAGTTCGACTGGAAACTGGCGGTACCGATAGCCCGGAAATTCCCGGTCATCATCGCCGGGGGGCTGCATCCGGACAATGTAGCCACGGCAATAAAGTTGATATCGCCCTGGGGCGTTGATGTATCCACGGGCGTTGAGACCAGAGGCGTTAAAGACACGGAGAAAATCAAGGCATTTATTAAAGCGGTGAGGCAGACCGATGACCGGACCTGATAAACGCGGCTACTTCGGAAAGTACGGCGGCAAGTTCGTACCGGAAACGTTGATGCCGGCGCTGAACGAGCTGGAAAACGCCTATGCCGAAGCTATGGCTGATACTGACTTTCGGGCAGAGTTCAACCGTTTGTGCCGCGACTATATAGGACGTCCCACACCGCTTTACCCGGCGCGGCAGCTTTCCGAGAACGCGGGTGGAGCGACCATCCTGCTGAAGAGGGAAGACCTCGCCCACACCGGAGCGCACAAGATCAACAATGCCCTGGGGCAGGGGCTGCTGGCCAAACGCATGGGCAAGACGAGAATAATCGCCGAGACCGGAGCCGGACAGCACGGGGTAGCCGTCGCCACTGTCTGCGCCATGCTGGGAATCGAATGCATTATTTATATGGGTTCGGAAGATATGCAGCGCCAGGCGCCCAATGTTAACCGTATCCGGCTGTGCGGCGCCGAAGTACGCCCGGTCACCTCGGGGAGTCGTACCCTGAAAGACGCCATCAACGAAGCCATCCGCGACTGGGTCAGCAACGTGGGCAACACCCATTATTTGCTCGGCTCGGTGGTGGGACCGCACCCCTACCCGGTGATAGTACGTGACTTTCAGGCCATAATCGGACGGGAAGCCAGAGAACAGGTGCTGGCAGCTCACGGGCGTTTACCCGATTATCTTATCGCCTGCGTGGGCGGCGGCAGCAACAGCATCGGTCTTTTCCATCCGTTTTATGACGATAAAGACGTGAAATTCATCGGTGTGGAGGCGGGGGGACTGGGACTGGCTACGGAGAAGCACTCCGCCACGCTACTCACCGGCAAGACGGGGGTCCTGCACGGCACCAAGTCCTACCTCATGGAGGACGAAAACGGTCAGATAAGAGAGACACACAGCATCGCGCCGGGGCTGGACTACCCGGGGGTGGGTCCGGAGCACAGTTTTTATAAAGACAGCGGACGGGCTACCTATGTGGCGGTAACGGACGAGCAGGCGCTGGAAGGATTCAAGCTGCTCGGTGAGACCGAGGGCATTATCCCGGCGCTGGAACCCGCTCACGCCATATATTACGTCGCCGAGATGGCAGGTAAACTGCCGAAAGACAACCTTATTATCGTTAATCTGTCGGGGCGGGGGGATAAAGACCTGGAAATCGTCACCAGAGTCCTGGGAATGGAGTCATGAGCCGGATTACGTCGGTATTTAAAGCCGGGCGTAAAGCCTTGATAGGCTATATCACGGCAGGCTATCCGGATATTAAAGCCACCCCGGAGATAGCCGGAGTGCTGGCGGAAAACGGCTGTGATATTATCGAGCTGGGCATACCGTTCTCCGACCCCCTGGCGGACGGGGCGACCATTCAGAA
>CAYNDI010000278.1:0-1148 GCA_964395955.1 uncultured Dehalococcoidaceae bacterium | reverse complement strand
AGCTACCAGGCATTACAGCGTGGCACTACCGTTAAATCATGTCTGGAGATAGCTGCCGAAATACGTCAAAATACAGCTACCCCCCTGGCTTTTATGACTTATTATAATCCGGTGTTGAACTACGGGCTGGAGGCTTTCTGCCGGAGTTGCGTGAAAGCCGGGATAAATGGGCTAATAGTACCTGACCTGCCGCCGGAAGAGGGAAGCGACCTGGAAAAGATAGCCGGAAAGCACGACCTCGATATGATTTACCTGCTGGCACCCACCAGCACCGAAGATAGAATAGTCAAGGTGGCGGAGAGGTCGACGGGATTTATTTATCTGGTATCCCTCACCGGGGTTACCGGAACCAGAGACTCTTTATCACCCGACCTGGAGGGCTTTGTGCAAAGAGTCAGGCAAAAAGCCAGACAGCCGCTATGTGTTGGATTCGGAATATCCACCCCGGAGCAGGCGGAACGCGTAGCGAGGATAGCCGACGGCGTAATCGTGGGGAGCCGGATTATTCAGTTGATTGAAGAAGATAAAACGCTTGCCTCGTTAAAGTCTTTCGTTTCCGGCATGCGTCAAGCACTTGACGGATTTGAAATTGATAAGGAGGTGAGTTAATATATAGTCTGTTATATCATAGCCGAAGGTACCCGTTTCAAAATATAATCGTAAAATAAAAAGGAGGGAAAATTTGGATAAGTCAAAATATTTTCTCGATGAAGAGAACATGCCGAAGCAGTGGTACAACATCCAGGCCGACCTGCCGGAACCGCTGCCCCCCTACCTGCACCCGGGCACCAAGCAGCCCCTGGGACCGGCCGACCTGGCACCCCTGTTTCCGATGGAACTCATCAAGCAGGAGGTCAGCCAGGAACGCTATATCGACATACCCAGGGAGGTGCTGGATGTCTATCGCCTTTGGCGGCCGACAGTATTGCACCGCGCCTACCGGTTAGAAAAGGCCCTGGATACACCGGCCAAGATTTACTATAAATACGAAGGCACCAGCCCGCCGGGAAGCCACAAACCGAATACCGCCGTAGCCCAGGCATTCTATAATAAAGCCGAAGGCACCAAGCGCATCAGCACCGAGACCGGCGCCGGACAGTGGGGAAGCTCGCTGGCTTTCGCCTGCAATCTATTCGGCCTGGAATGCA
>CAYNDI010000277.1:0-2876 GCA_964395955.1 uncultured Dehalococcoidaceae bacterium | reverse complement strand
GGGCGACCGCCTGGTGGCCGTTACCGACTACTGTAACTATCCCCCGGAAGCTAAAGAGAAACCGAGTATCGGCGGATACAGCACGCCGAATATCGAGGAAGTGGTAGCGATGGACCCGGACCTGGTGCTGGCCACAAATATCCATGAGTCCGCAGTAATCCCCCAGCTTGAGGCTAAAGGCCTGACCGTCGTGGCTGTAAACCCGACGACTATTGATGGAGTCATCGAGTCCATAACCCTAATAGGAAAAGTCACCGGTGCCGAAAAGGAAGCCGCCGACCAGGTAAATAATATGCAGAAACGGATAAAAGCCGTGACCGATAAGACCGGCAAACTGAACGAAGGCGAAAAGCCGCGGGTACTCTATATCGTCTGGCACGACCCGCTGATGGCAGCCGGTTCGGGGACACTGCATAACGAGCTTATAGAGACAGCCGGGGGAATCAATATAGCCGGTGAACTCGATGATTATGCCACTATCAGCCTGGAAACGGTTATCGCCTCCAATCCACAGGTTATTGTTGCCGGGGTCGGCATGGGCACGGGCGAGGACCTGCCCCTGCAATTCATATCCACGGAAGACCGGCTGAAAAACACCGATGCCCGCGTGAATAACAGAATCTACGGAATTGATACCGACCTGGTCGGCCGCCCCGGACCGCGCATCGTCGAAGCTTTAGAGCAGTTTGCCGGATTTATCCACCCGGAGCTATATAAATAGATTATGAGGATTGAATAACTTGTCTTCCGATACATTATCTATCAAATCGTCACATACCTACCTCTCGGGAAGGCGCACGCGCATCGTCAGCCTCCTGGGACTGGCCGCAGCCCTGATAGTGGTTATCGCGCTGGCAACGAGTATCGGCAGCGTCCATATACCTTTTTCAACCACGTTTAATATCCTGCTGGACAGACTGCCGTTTATTGACATTACCCAGACATGGCAGAGTGTCATAGCCACGGTCATCCTGGACATACGCCTGCCCCGCGTTATACTGGCCGGACTGGTCGGCGCCGCTCTGGCTACCGCAGGAGCCACCTACCAGGGACTTTTCCGCAATCCCCTCGCCGACCCGTATCTAATCGGGGTAGCTCAGGGGGCTTCGCTGGGGGCCGTCATCGGCTTCCTGCTGCCGGTGGCCTGGAACTTCGCCGGGTTCGGCCTGATTCCCATACTTGCCTTCATCGGGGCACTTCTTGCTACGGTAACGGTGTACCTGCTGGCGCGGGTGGGCAAGACCCTGCCGGTGACCACACTGATTCTGGCCGGGGTGGCGCTGAGCGCCCTGCTGGGGTCGATAGTGTCCTACCTGATTATCTCCAGCGGCGAAAAAATGCACGGTATCATCTTCTGGCTGATGGGCAGCTTTTCCCTGAGCCAGTGGTCGGAGATCCAAGTCGTCCTGCCTTACGTTGCCGTAGGAACGGCGGTTATTATTATATTCGCCCGGATACTAAACGTCATGCAACTTGACGAAGAACAGGCGCAGCAGCTGGGCGTCAACGTGGAAAGACTGAAAATAGTCCTGCTGGCGGCGGCCACCCTGATTACGGCCGCCAGCGTTTCCTTCGTGGGGACGATAGGGTTCGTCGGCATCATCATCCCCCACGCCGTCAGGCTGATATGGGGGGCTGACCACCGCTTTCTTTTGCCACTGGCTGTTTTGACCGGGGCTATTTTCATGATTCTCACCGACCTGGTGGCGCGAACTATATTATCGCCTGCAGAGATACCCATCGGAGTGATAACCGCCATCTGCGGCGCTCCGTTCTTCCTCTACCTCCTGAGACGGCGTAAAAAGGCGATTTTCTAAGGCTGACTATGATTGAACTGGAAATGCAGAAGGTAACGCTGGGCTACGACCACCACCCGGTGATGGAAGATATAACGCTGAAAGTATCGCCGGGGGAACTGGTGGGGCTCATCGGACCCAACGGCTCCGGGAAATCGACCATCATCAAGGCATTGAGCCATATCATCAATCCGCAGATGGGCCGGATACTGGTAGACAGGCGCAATATTAACGATATACCGAGGCGGGAACTGGCCTGCCTGGTCGGGGTCGTCCCGCAACTGCCGCTGCTGCCCAGCACCTTTACCGCCTTCGAGATAGTGCTCATGGGGAGAAATCCGCACCTGGGGCTCTTTCAGTCGGAAGGCAGGCGCGACTGGGAAAAGGCCCGGCAGGCCATGGAAAAGACCGGGACCATGGCACTGGCCAACCGCTACGTCAATGAACTTTCCGGCGGGGAGATACAGTGCCTGCTGATTGCCCGTGTCCTGGTGCAGGAAACCAGGGCTATCCTGCTGGACGAGCCGACCGCCAACCTGGATATCGGGCGGCAGGTGGATATCCTCGACCTCATAAAAAGGCTATGCACCGGGAATAACCTGGCCGTCCTGGCGGCTATTCACGACCTCAACCTGGCAGTGCAGTACTGCGACCGTTTACTCCTGATTAACGATAGGCGTATCTACGCCGAGGGGACTCCCCGGGAGGTCATTACCGATAAAAACATCAAGGATGTCTACGGGGCCGAGAACTGCGTTTACACCCATCCCGTTAACGGGCTGCCCACCGTCCTGTTGGGGGCCCACTGGAACAAGACAACCGGGAAATAATATGGAAACAATATCGATTATAGCCCTGGCCGCGGCCATCGACCTGGTGCTGGGCGACCCGCCTAACGTCATTCATCCCGTGGCCTGGATGGGCAAGGTCATATCGTTGCTGGAAAAGGGCGGGGTGAAATTAAGTCCTGCCGGTCAGTTCATTTACGGGATGGTAATGACTTTATTCATCACGGCACTCTTTGTAGTCCCTGTTTTCTTTATTTTCCTGTATCTCGGAAAGTTCAGCATCATAGCCTGT
>CAYNDI010000276.1:0-2934 GCA_964395955.1 uncultured Dehalococcoidaceae bacterium | reverse complement strand
AAAGTTGAACGGGAGTTTTCCTTCCAATACATCGGGGACGGGGCTTTCCTGGGGTTATTTGATGGGCTTCACCCAGCTTACGGAGGGGATAAAGCAGATGCGGGGTGAGGGGGGTGCCTGCCAGGTAAAAGACGCTGAGATTGGCCTGGTAACCGGTCTGGGCGGTATGGTGGACAACGGCAGCGCCGCCACCTGCTGTATCCTGAGGAGATAGCATGCCGGAGATAAAGAAGCAGCTACCCCTGATTACGGCATCCAATAAAGCCTTCTGGGAAGCCGCCCGAAGGCACGAACTGGTGGTCTGCAAGTGCCGGAACTGCGGCGCGCTTTATGCCCACTCCACCACCTGCGCCGCCTGCGGCAGTACCCGCCCGGAGTGGGTCAAGGCCAGCGGCAGGGGGCAGGTCTTTACCTTCTGTATTTACCATCAGCCGTTTCATCCGGCCTGGCAGGACGTTATCCCCTATAACGTAGCTTACGTCAAGCTGGACGAAGGCCCACTTTTAATGACCAACATCGTCGGGTGCGATAATAAAGATATTTATATCGACATGCCGGTCGAAGTGGTTTTCGAAGACATTAATGATGAAGTAACCCTGCCGAAATTCAAGCCGCTTGGGGGAAAATAAATATTTTATTGTCATTCCAGCGAAAGCTGGAATCCAGGGGTAGGGAAAAGGGAGTGGATTCTGGTCTACACCAGAATGACATAATGGCTTAATTTTAAAGAAGAAAATTATGGCAGAAGAATCAAACGCACTCGACGTATTTGAACGTGATTTTAAAAAGGGCATCGGCGTAGAGATAGACCTGACCGGTCAGAGGTTCGTCGTCGAGGCCACCCGCGACAACATTAAGAATTTCGCCGATGCCGTCGGGGATGCCAATCCCCTCTGGATAAACGAAGAGTATGCCGGGAAGAGTCGCTTCGGCGGCATTACCGCCCCGCCCACTTTCCTTTATAACGTCAATCACGGCAGCGGGCCGGCGCTGGCACCGCCCGGCCTTCCGCCCCGCAGGGATTTAGCCCTCTTGTACGCCGGTGCCGAGTTAGAGTTCTTCCGTCCCATCCACCTCGGCGATGAGTTCACCGTAAAAGGAAAGAGCGTTGGCGTAGAGAGGAAGCAGAGCAAGTCCCTGGGGCCGATGCTTTTTGCCACCGGTGAGGCTAGTTATTATGACCAGCGGCAGGAGTTGCTGGGCATCATAAGTACCACCACCTGCCGTTTTAAACTGCCGGAGAAGCAGGCTGTCCATATCGATAGGGAGCCTAAGCCGGATATCGAAGTAAAATCACCCGACCTCCTCGCGTACGAACGTCAGCGGCGGGGTGCCGAACCGCGTTACTGGGAGGATGTCGAGGTCGGTGCCGAGATGACGCCCTCTCTGGAAAAAGGGCTTCTAACCATGATGGAGATAATCCGCTTCGGACTTTACGTTTCGCCCATGCCACGCCGCATCGAGCGTAAACGGGAATGGGTGGAAATCGGCTTTTCCCGGGAGGCGATGCAGAAACGCGCCGGACTTGAGGATGCCTCCGATTACGGTCCGCAGCGGGTCTGCTGGCTGGGCCAGTTCGTAACCGACTGGATGGGTGATGACGGCACTCTGAAAAAGCTGTCTTGCCAGATACGCCATCCCAGCATCATGGGGGATACCAACATCGTAAAAGGGACGGTCAAGGACAAGCGTATTCAGGGTGGAGAATATCTCGTCGACTGCGAAATACGGGTGGAAAATCAGGCCGGACTGGTGACTGCCCCCGGCACGGCTGTAGTAGCGCTGCCATCACGGGGGAAATAGGCATCGGAAAATTAGATTGGCGCGCCTGGTCCACTCTCATTCCGCCGTACTCTTTCCGCCAGCGGTAGTAGGTGTAGTCGCTTAAACCGATTTTCTTGCCGATTACGGCAATTATTTCTGCCTGACTGACAAGAATTTCCGCCTCGCGGAGCTTGTTGATAATCTGCTCCGGTGTATATCCCTTTTTAACCATTTACCCCCCCCTTTACGAGATTATAACTGGTATCGTTTCAAGGGGGTCAGTTCAAGTACCATATTGAACAATACCCCATAGAGCTCGTAAAAATCTTTGGCAGTCTATCGATGTTAGTTGTTCACCAGCTTAGGGACGGGATAAACGCTCAATCAAAAACAACCAGGCTCTTGCCGTGGTATACCTTGATTTTGCGTTTCATATACTGTATATTTATATCGCAATAGAATATTGATACAGGGGCGCCCGAGCGCGAGCGAGGGCCTAACTGGAAAGCAAGTCGGTGAGAACCCGGCGCGGCCGCGCCGCTGTGATTGGTCCCGCACTAGAGGACCATAAGCCAGAACGCCAGCCTCTCAATTGCCTACGGCACTCCGCGGGGAGTGGTAGGACTTTTTGTTAAGTCATACCCCTCTAATGGAGAGGGGTATTTCTTTAAGGAGGTACCGGTGAAGAGTATATTCGGTAAACTCGGCGTAATATGTCTCGTATTGACCCTGCCACTGAGTTTCCTGGCATCCTGCACAACCACTCCCGAAAGCACGCCGGCAACACCGGTCATCATCACCGACCAGCTGGGCAGAAAGGTAACGCTGAAAACCGCCACCCCGCAGAGAATCGTTTCGCTGGCTCCGAGCCACACCGAGACCATTTTTGCCCTCGGACTGGGCGACCGCCTGGTGGCCGTTACCGACTACTGTAACTATCCGCCGGAAGCTAAAGAGAAACCGAGTATCGGCGGATTCAGCACGCCGAATATCGAGGAAATTGTAGCGATAGACCCTGACCTGATACTGGCCACGGAAATTCATGAATCTGTAATTATCCCTCAGCTCGAAGCCAGGGGACTGACCGTAGTGGCTGTATATCCGACGACTCTTGCTAGAGTCATCGAGTCCATAACCCTCATTGGAAAAGTTACTGGAGCCGAAAAGGAA
>CAYNDI010000275.1:0-2934 GCA_964395955.1 uncultured Dehalococcoidaceae bacterium | reverse complement strand
TTCCCGCTGGCTCTTATCAACCTTTTCGTGACCGCCATTCAGGTGCTGGCCTGGCCCACCGCCTTACCGTGGGTGATAGTGCCTGTAAATATCGCTATTATGGCAATACTGATAGTTCTGTGGTCGAAATTCTTTAAGTTAGGATGGGGCCGACTTGAAGTTTGAACGTTTCGGACTGGGTATTCTGAAGGGTATGACGGTGACTATCCGCCACATGCTGCGTCACCCGACGGTCAGCCAGTACCCCCGGCAACGACTTAACATGTCACGCCGGATACGCGGCAACGAGCTTATCTGGAGCCGCGTCAAGTGCACCGGCTGCGCTACCTGCGCCAAGTCCTGTCCCCAGGGCGCTATTGAAATCATTACGTCCACCAACATGGCGGACAATAAATACGAGGTGGAAACATACCGGGTGGATACCGGCTACTGCATCCAGTGCGGACTATGCGTCGAGGCGTGCCCCTACGATGCACTGTTCATGGGCTATTCCTACGAACGGGCGCAGTACCGCCGCAGCGATTTAGTCCAGGCCGATGACGCTTTGCTGGAATCGCCGGAGAGACCCGCCAGCGGCTATTTCCACCCTGAAGTCGCCGAGAATTTACCCGAGCAGACCCTGCTCATCTATAAAATAACGGAGAAGAGGAAATAATGGGACTGGCAGCGGCATTCTGGATTATGGCTGTAGTCGTCGTCATCGCCGCCCTGGGCGTGGTGTTCCTGCGCAACATTTTCCGCGCCGCCCTCGCCCTGGTCCTCTGCTTTCTCACCGTGGCCGGTCTCTACCTCACCCTCAGCGCCGATTTCCTGGCGGCGGTACAGATTCTGGTGTACGTCGGCGCCATATCGGTGCTGATTATCCTGGCTATCATGATGACCCGCGAGGTTACGCACGGCAGCCCGTCCAGTCTTAAAATGAGATTCCCCGCCTTTCTCGTCGCCGCTTTATTGCTGGGACTGATGATATATACGGTAACCGCCAGTCCCTGGCAGATAGCCGCCGAAGCGCCCGTGACGCCGACCACGATGCCGCTGGCAGCCAAATTATTCAGTGAGCATGGCTTTATCCTACCGGTAGAGATTGCGGCAACCCTCATACTGGCGGCGATTATAGGCGCCATCGTTATTGCAAGGGAGAAGGACAAGTGACCATCGGTCTGGAACATTATCTGGTACTGTCGGCGGTGCTTTTCTGCATCGGACTTTACGGCGCGCTGACCAAGCGTAACGCCGTGATTATCCTGATGTGCATCGAGTTGATGCTCAATGCGGTAAACATCAGCCTTATTGCCTTCTCCAGTTATATTGTGCCGCTGCTGCTGACCGGCCAGGTCTTTGCCATCTTCGTCATGGTCGTCGCCGCCGCCGAGGTGGCCGTCGGGCTGGCGATTATTCTGGCTATCTTCCGCGGCCTGGCGGATATCGATATTAATAATATAAATTTGTTGAAGTGGTAAGGGGAAATCCCCCTTAATCCCCCTTTTTCAAAGGGGGAAACTGGAGTGGAGGGTTATCGGGCTAAGCCTGAAATGAAACGAGGGCGGTTTGGGTGCGAAAAGATAACAACCGGGAGGGCGGAAGCTGAAGAGGACTATAAAGGGAGAAAAAGGAGTAAGGGGATGAAAAATTCGGGCGGATTTTTCGGGGCTTTCTGGTTCGCCGGCTGGCTGTTCACCGGCGCCTTCGCCAACCTGGTGTGGTGGAAATGGATTCTGGGCATCGTCGTCTGGCCGTTCTATCTCGGCGACGCCGTTTTAGGAATGTAATTCGGGGTACCCGGAGGGTAAAGCCCCGTAAATAAAGGGAGGCTTGGAGGGATTCCATCCCTCCAATTAAATCCTCCCCCTCTCCTTGATAGGAGAGGGGGACACAGGGGGTAAGGTAGAACAATTAAATGTGGGTAGAAGTTAAAAAAACGCGAACCCTGGTGATTGCCGAGACATGGAAGGAATGCTTTGAAGGCGAAGGCATTCCCACCCGGATTGTGCCCGTTTCCGGACCGCCCGTCGGCCAGGAACTGGCGGAGTATTCCGTGATGGTACCCCAGGACAAAGAACACGTTATTAAGGATATTTTAAGGAAGCTATGATACCGTATCAGTTAGTCTGGCTTATCATGTTGCTGCCGTTGTTCGCTTTCATCATCAACGGCCTGATATTCCGGCAGTTTATCCCCAAGAAGTCGAAGACTTACGGCTATCTCGCCATTCTGGCTATCGGCACCTCGGCGGTTTTTTCCATCTGGGCGCTGATATCCCTGATGACGGGTGATACCCATGAAATCTTCGTCCCTGATGTCTCCTGGGTGGTCATCGAAAACGGCGTCACCATCCACCTCGGACTGATAATGGACCAGCTCTCGGCGGTCATGGCCGTGGTCGTTTCCGTGGTCAGCCTCATGGTGCAGATATACTCGCTGGGCTATATGCACGACGACGAAGCCGGCTACTACAGATATTATACTTACATGTCCCTGTTCACCTTTGCCATGCTGGGAGTGGCCCTCTCGGACAACCTCCTCTTCACCTTCGTTTTCTGGGAGATGGTCGGGCTCTGTTCTTACCTGCTTATCGGCTTCTGGTTCCACCGCAAGTCCGCCGCCGATGCCGCCAAGAAAGCCTTTATCGTTACCCGTATCGGCGATTTCGGTTTCCTGGCGGGGATTTTAATACTCTATTACAATACACACACCTTTGATATTTATCAACTCCATGAGCTGGCGGTCACCGGCGTTCTGGGAGGCACGGTGCTGATGTGGGCGGCTATCGGACTCTTTGCCGGCGCTGTCGGCAAGAGCGCCCAGTTCCCGCTGCACGTCTGGCTGCCGGACGCCATGGAAGGCCCCACCCCGGTCAGCGCCCTCATCCATTCCGCCACGATGGTCTCCGCCGGCGTCTTCCTGGTAGCCCGCACCATCCCGCTGTTCATCTAC
>CAYNDI010000274.1:0-2940 GCA_964395955.1 uncultured Dehalococcoidaceae bacterium | reverse complement strand
GGGTGAGCGATGAGTCTTTCATGACATATCTCTGGTTATCGACGAGGAAGATGGCATCGGCGACCAGATAGCTGGATTTAAGGCAGGTGGCTACGTTATAAACGGTCCTGTCCTCGGTAGATACTTCATGTTCGAAGGGGAGAACGATAAGGTTGTAGACCGGCTTATCGACATAGCGTTCCTTAATCTGCTGCGTCATTACCGGTATTGCCCCGGAGCCCGTGCCCCCGCCGGCGCTGGCAACGAGTAAAAAGCCGTCCGTTTCCGCGAATTGCTCGGTATTCCTGATGGTCTCGATGACCATATCGGAGTCTTCCCGGGCTATCTCGGCGCCAAGTTCATTGATTTTGCCCACGCCGTGGCCGCCGGTCTTTCTCTTACCGATGACGATGCGCTGGGTGAAGTGGTCTTTGATAGTATGCAGACCGCTCAGGTCGGCAAAGTCGGTATTGACAGCATAAGCGCCGGTAATAATATTAAGATGGCGCATACCGCGAGCTCTTTTATTAAGTCGGGCAAACTCATCGGCGATTCTGCCACCGCATTGCCCGAAGCCAACCACAACCAGCTTCATGACTCACCTTTCCGCCAGTTTCCTTATTTTACGTAATTCCGCAACTGATGTCAACGGGTACTTATGTACACAGCCATATTTTCTTACATCATTTGACGCGTATTTGTCAAATATTACACCCAGACGGCCCGATTCAGGACTTTTTTCTGCTGATGAAAATCCGGCTATAATCCCTTTTCAGCCAGGAAAACCGCCAGGTCGCCGAGGCGGCAGCTGTAGCCCCACTCATTATCGTACCAGGCCAGTATCTTGACCATGTTCCCGCCGATGACCATAGTACCGGGTCCATCGATGATGGAGCTGTGGGGATTGCCCTTGAAGTCCATGCTGACCAGTTGTTCCTCGCAGAACTCCAGGATTCCTTTCAGGGGTCCTTCGGCGGCTTTCTTTAACGCCTGATTGACATCCTCCACGGTGACATCTTTTTCCAGGTCACAGACGAAGTCGATGACGGAGACGGTGGGCGTGGGTACGCGCATTGAAAAGCCGTGAATTTTGCCTTCCAGTCCTGCAACGAGACGACCGACCAGTTTAGCGGCGCCGGTGGTGGTGGGAATCATGTTCAGACCGGAGGCGCGCGCCCGGCGGATATCCTTGTGAAGGGTATCCAGGACTACCTGGTCGTTGGTATAAGAGTGGATGGTGGTCATCAGCCCCTTGGTAATACCGAAATTTTCATGGAGGACCTTGACGGGTGGGGCAATGCCATTGGTGGTGCAGGAGGCATTGGAGATAACGTTGTGTTTGGAGGGGTCGTAGTCTTTTTCATTGACGCCGAGGACGAGTGTGATATCCTCGTTCTTGGCGGGTGCCGAGATGATTACCTTTTTGGCGCCGCCTTTGCGGTGAGCGATCGCCTGGGTGGCATCCTGGAAAAAACCCGTCGACTCAATGACGATATCGGCGCCATACTTACCCCATGGGATAGCGGCGGGGTCTCGCTCCTGGACTACCTGAATTCTCTGTCCGTCTACGATGATGGCATTTTCTTCAGCGAATACTTCACCCTGATAAGGCCCGAAAACACTGTCCCACTTGAACAGGTGGGCATTGGTCTTGGTATCGGCGAGGTCATTGACAGCCACCACTTCAAGGTCGTCCCGGTGGTTTTTTCTAATAGCCCTGAGGGTCAGCCGCCCGATGCGCCCGAAGCCGTTAATGCCTATTTTCGTTTTCATTGCTTACCTCCTGTTTAGAAATCTATGGTTATTGTATACTATTTTAAGGTTGTCTATAAACACCCGCTCAATATCTTTTTGCCCCCCGCCCCCTCGGTTGTCATCTTTTCCCACCCAAACCGCCCTGGCATCATTCCCGGCTTAGCCCGTAGTTTCCACACCCCCTCTTTTTCGCGCGTCTCCCTTTGGAAAAGGGGGATAAAGGGGGATTTTCACTCATTCTCTCCCCGTTTTTTACTTTTTAATTTGTAGTTTTGACCTTTGATTTTTGCCTTTTAATTTTTCTCTCTATCATGTCCAGGAAAGCCTCGATGCGGGTCTTGACGTGGTTGTTAAGGAAAAAATCGGCGTTGCCTTCCAGCGTCAGCACCGGCAGGTCAAGGGCGTCCCGGAAAACGATATCCCCGATACCGCGGTGGCAGAACGCCTGTACGTAATGGATAATCCCGTCCACCCGCCGCCGGTCTATTTCTGCTTTAATATCTTTAAGGCGTTCCTGTATGGAGTAGGGGTAAGTGTAACTGGAATATTGCTCGGACAGTGATTTGCCCGGCTCGGGCATAGCGAACTGACGTTGGACCTCGTTAAAGACGACACGGGCGTTTTGCTTTTCGATGAAAGGGTACAGCTCTCGCGCGTAGACTGACGGCACACCGATGTAGGCCAGCCTGATTTCACTTGCCGGGTAGGGCTGGCGTTCTTCGCAGGTATCCAGTAAGCTCTGCAATTCCTGTCTATACTTATGATAATCTCCGTTAAAATCGGAGGCGGAAACGAGCCAGAGATGGTTCTCCCAGCCGCTGACTTTATTTTCTTTCCAGGTCATTTCATCCAGCTTCATGGCGAGGTCGCGTACCGGCTGGAGCTCCTGCCTGATTTTCTCTGCGGCGGGCAGTGTTGTATTCACGGCAGCCGCCACCGTTTCCAGGACTGACTGCACAAGCCGGGGGTCGGGCCGGTCCGGGTAGGCGAAAGCCGTGGTGTTCAGTCCCTTGAGTTTCAGGGTCTCCATCAGCATGGCGGTATTGGAGCAATCGCCGCTGGTAACGCAGAGGACATTTTCGATGCCTTTATCCAGGCAGACGCCGTAGATGCCCTTAATCCAGCTGCAGCAGTTGAGGGGAAAGCCGGCCCTCTCGGCGATGGTAATAAAACGAGCGGGGTCGGGTTCACTGACGAGGATATTAT
>CAYNDI010000273.1:0-2996 GCA_964395955.1 uncultured Dehalococcoidaceae bacterium | reverse complement strand
ACTTACCGAGGCGGCTAGAGAAGCCCTGGTAGAATATGCCGACGGATATTCGGTATGTGATTTCTGCAACGGTGAACTGTGCCGGATAACAAATCCGCCGATTGCCGATTTTGTCTCCAGGTCTTTACCTGAATTCCTGGGGTGCGATGTCGCTACCGTAACCTACGGTGCCAGAGATGCCAAGTTCATGGTAATGCACTCACTTCTGAAACCCGGCGATACTGTCATCGTAGACGGCAACCGGCATTACAGCACCATTGTAGCCGCCGAGAGAGCCGAACTGAATATTGTTGAGGTGCCCAGTTCGAGGCGTCCGAAGTTCTGGATTGACGTCGACGAATACATACCGCTGATAGAACAGCATAAGCCTAAACTGATATTGCTGACGTATCCGGACGGCAATTACGGAAATCTTGCCGATGCCAGGAGGCTTGGAGAAATCGCCAGAGCTCACGGTATCCCTTACCTGATTAACGGAGCGTATTCTGTAGGCAGGTTACCGGTGAAAATGAATGAACTGGGGGCAGATTTCATCGTCGGGAGCGGTCATAAAAGCATGGCCTCGGCCGGGCCGTCCGGCATACTGGGGATGAGTAAGAAATGGGAAGAATTAATACTGAGAAAATCCGAGAAATATCCTAAAAAAGATATAGAACTCATCGGGTGCACTCTCCGGGGAACAGTGATAGCAACAATGATAGCATCCTTTCCTTACGTTAAAGAGCGAGTTGAGCACTGGGATGAACAGGTACGGAAGGCACAGTGGTTTTCAAACGAACTGGAAAAGCTCGATTTTAGCCAGATGGGAGAAAAGCCACACAGGCATGACCTGATGCACTTTGAAAGCCCGACATTTTTTGAAATTTCCCAACATCTTAGAGAAAGAGGCTATTTCCTTTACAAGGAATTGAAGGACAGGAGAATCTGGGGCCTGCAACCGGGTCTGACGAAACACTTTAAAGTCTCCACGTTTGCCGCCTCCAGGGATGAATTAACTTTCGTGGTAGACGCTTTCAAAGAAATTATCAAAAAGTACAGCTAGACCGGTAAGAATCCGGGATTGGGAGTGCTTTATCTTCAACTAAAGTGTTGAGTCTTTAGGTTTGGATAATTTCCTGTATGAGAAAATCAGAATAGCGGCAACTATAATCAAGCTGATAAAAATGATTATCGTTGGCAGTACACTCTTTGTAGGCTCCGCCGTTTCGGTTTCGGTGGGCCCTGCCGGTGGCGGTTTTGGTATAACTGTAAACCGTCCTGTTTGACCGTTCACATCGATAGCATAGCTGCCTACTTCATTCTTTGTAGTGGAAAAGTATAGTTTCTCGCCAGTACCGGGCTCAAGTGTTATTTCATTTCTGACTTCCTCTATATCACCTACTTTAAGGATAACGGTATAAGTCCCTTCGCTGCCGCCAATGTTGTTAACCAATGCCGAGATTGTCACTTCTTCGGATGGATATACTTCAACGGGAGAAATCAGTAAATCAGAGATAGTGAAGCTGGCCAGTCCAGGCGATGGCGGTACTACCTCCGCTACTGCACCTTCAGGTTCACTAACTGTAAATTCACCGGGATAACCATTAATATCTACGGTGTATTCGCCACTTTCATCCGGAGTCGCTATGAAGTTAACCGTCAGGCTCTCACCACCATCCAGAGTAACTGTTTGGGTCTGTACTTCAATGCCGTTTAATTTTAGAGTTATATTCTTGCTTCCAACCATATCTCCGGCATTGGTAACATTGACCCGGATAGTGACCATTTCATCAGGATAAACCTCGTCTGGCGTTATGTTCATTTCGGAAATCTCGAAGCTGGCGGGGGCGGTACGCGCCAGAACGGTGAACATGGATAAGTGACTTATAAGTACCTTTATCGTTTTAGTAACCGGGTCAATAGTACAGCCATTGAGCTCTATCCATTTCCCATCCTGTTCAGTGGCAATCACCAGCTTATTCTCGTCAATTCCCGGAGGTATATGTGAATCACTGTACCTGAAATAGAGATATGCAGGCGGGTTAAAGGTAGTGCCGCTGGGACCTATATTATATGCAAGGCACACAAAATCACGGTCGGCGGGAGGTGAAGGAGCTGTTGAATTCTCCTTGATGGATATGAACCTGAGACGCCCTCCGTTCCTGTCCCTGGCGATTGTATTCTTGGGTATCAATATCCAGACCAGTCTATCGGCGGATTCTGCCGTGGCTTCGATGACAAATTTTCCTTCACCCGTCGTATATTCGGATAGACTGGTAGTCCCGGAGCCGCCGCCGCCACCACCGCCACCACCGCCACCATCGTCACCACCACTACCACTTGAGATTACTTTTACCGAACCGTCTTGCCAATCAACGGGAGTAATTTCTTTAGCATCTTTATCTCCGAGCAGGCCGTTGCTCAGGATAATATTGCTGCTGGTGCCGACGGCCCCGACTACCTGGAAGTGTATCTTCGCCAGATAGCCTGTGCCGCTAAGATTCTGGATACCTCTGATATTGTTGATAACCCTGATGGTAGTACTATTGATTGAAGCCCACATATCAACAGGAATTTCCAGTCCGCCAATCAAGCCCTTGTCAACACTAATTACCTGAATCACGGTGGGGTCATAGGTAACGTCGTACTGCGCGGCGTCAAAACCGGTGACGTCTACTATTTTGATACTGGCGGTAAAATTATCCCCGGGATATACGGAAGCTACGGAGCTAACACTCACCGTCGTAACGGCGGCAGCCGCCACCGGAGTTACGAACGCAAAAAGCGCACATGCCAGGATACATACCAGAACGGTATTTAAGGTACGTATGTATTTTACACGATACCCGGTTTCCACCATTATCCGCTTTCTCTAGAGTAAGCTACGCTATTTTTCAACCACCTGCCTACGATCCAGCAATAATAATCTGTTCCGTACGCGTAATATCAAGAATATTGATTTCTGTATCCCCGTTTGCATCAGCCCATTTTGTATAGACATAGCCGGCATGCTCAAA
>CAYNDI010000272.1:0-3033 GCA_964395955.1 uncultured Dehalococcoidaceae bacterium | reverse complement strand
CGGGTGGGAAAAGATAACACACGAGGGGTGGTGGGGGTCTGGATTCCCTTCTTTGCGTAAATCACAGGTTCGTGATAATATTTCTCTATACCCATCCGGGAGGTAGTGTCTTATGTCGCACCAGATGACTGAAGAAGAAATCTACCGGATAGCCCAGAGGAAGGTAGAGAAGAAGAAAGCGGTACAAACACACTTCATAGTCTATATCATCCTCAACATGTTCCTCAGCCTTATCTGGGCATTACCCTTCGGATGGCAGGGCTTTCTCTTCTTTCATGCCATCCTGGCCGGTTTGTGGGGTATCGGCGTTATAGCCCACTTTCTCATCGTTTATCTCTCCGGCGACGATATAAAATGGGATAGGGAAGCGGTAGAAAGAGAAGTCGAACGCCTGCGTGATCGCGCCAGCGAGGGGAAAAATCTATAACAATACGGCATCAAGGGGGGGATAGGGTGATAAAAAAGGCTAATCCTATAAAGTTCGGCACGGACGGCTGGCGGGCTATCATCGGCGAGGATTTTACCTTTGAGAATGTCCGCTACTGCGCCCAGGGCGTGGCCGAATACCTCGAGCAAGCCGGGCTGGCCGGGCGGGGGCTGGTCATCGGGTACGACACGCGTTTTGCCTCCGAGGACTTCGCCGCCGCCGCCGCCGAAGTGGTCGCCGCCAACGGTATCAAGGTCTACCTTACCACTAAAGCCACGCCGACGCCCATCGTCAGCTACGGAGTCCTGGCGAAGAAAGCCGGCGGGGCCGTTATTATTACCGCCAGCCATAACCCGGGCATCTGGAACGGCTTCAAGTACAAGGACGAACACGGTTCCAGCGCTGCTGACGAAATCACTTCGAAGATAGTCGGGTTTATCTCGAAGGCATATGATGCCGGTAAGGTTAACAGACTGCCTCTTGCCGACGCTAAAAAGCGAGGGCTGGTGGCGGATACCGACCTCGACACGGTTTACTTCGAGCAGATTAACCGGCTGGTCGACCTCGATAAACTGCGTCAGGCCGGTCTGAAGCTGGTCATCGACCCCATGTACGGGGCCGGCATGGGCTACCTGGCCAAGGCGCTGGGGGGAGGTAATAACGAACTTACCGAGATTAATAACGAGAGGAACCCGCTTTTCCCCGGTCTAAGGCCTGAGCCCATCGTGCCCAACCTCGATAGACTATCGGCGGCTGTCCTGGAGCAGAAAGCCGGAGCGGGACTGGCCACCGACGGGGATGCCGACCGCATGGGCATCGTGGATGAAAAAGGCAACTTCGTCAACCAGCTCCAGGTCTTCGCGCTGCTCTGTCTTTATCTCCTCGAAGTACGCGGCGAGCGAGGGACTCTCATCAAGACGCTGACCACCACCAGCATGACTTACCGACTCGGCGAGATATTCAACGTGCCGGTACGCGAGACGGCGGTGGGCTTCAAATACGTGGCGCCCTTGATGATGGCGGAGAACGCTTTGATTGGCGGGGAGGAGAGCGGGGGCTACGGCTTCCGCGGGCACGTCGCCGAACGTGACGGTATTTTAGCCAACCTCTATTTCCTCGACCTGATGGTAAGGACCGGCAAAAGTCCCTCGGAATTAATCGAGTATCTTTACAGCAAGGTCGGGCCGCACTATTACAAAAGGGTTGACATAAGATTTCCGGAGAAAGAGCGACAGGCTATTATCGAACGCGTCAGCAAAAAGCCGCCGGAGACCATCGACGGGATAAAAGTAGCGAAATTCGATACCACGGACGGTTACCGGTTCATCCTGGAGGATAATACCTGGCTGCTCATCCGGTTCTCCGGCACCGAGCCCCTGCTGCGCATCTACACCGAGACAGATTCGTCGGAGAGAGTAGACCGGATACTCAAGCTGGGACGGGAAATGGCGGGGGTGTAAGCGGGAATATTTAAGAGGGGGTGAGGCAGATGGTTAATATCAATCTCGACGACATTAAGATTTATACGAAAAACGACCCCGACGGAATGCTGGAGCGCATCAAAGAGCTGCCGATGCAGTGTAAACAGGCCTGGCAGGCAGCATTAGAATTAAAATTACCCGCCGGTTATAAAGACATCAACAAAGTGGTTATCCTGGGCATGGGCGGCTCGGCGATAGGGGGCGACCTGGTGAAAAGCCTGGTACAGTCGGAAGCTAAAATCCCGGTTATCGTCCACCGCGATTACGGCTTGCCCGCTTATATCGACGAAAAAACGCTGCTGATAGGGTCGAGTTATTCCGGCAATACCGAGGAAACGCTGTCCGGCTTTGAGCTGGCGTTGAAGACCGGCGCTAAAAAGATAGCCATGACCACCGGCGGCAAACTGGAAAAGATGACCCAGGGTAAAAACATCCCCGTTTTTAAAATCGAATATGAAGCCCAGCCCCGCGCCGCCCTCGGCTTTAGTTTCCTCCCCGCCCTATGCGTCCTGCAAAAGCTCGGGTTCATCCAGGATAAATCGGCGGATGTGGCGGAGACGGTAAAGCTGCTGGAAGGCATGTCAGTAAAACTCGACGAGAAATCGCCGGTGAAGTCGAATCCCGCCAAGCAATTAGCCCAGAGACTTTACGGCTGCCTGCCGGTAGTCTACGGAGCGGGCATTGCCGCCGAGGCGGCGCACCGCTGGAAGACGCAGCTTAATGAGAACAGCAAGGCCTGGGGTTTTTACGAGGTCTTCCCGGAGCTCAACCACAACGCCACCGTGGGTTATCCGCTGCCCAAAGAGATAGCCGCGAAGATAAGGGTGGTTCTGCTGAGGTCACCGACCTTTAACCAGAGAATCAAAATACGCTACGACGTGACGTGCGAGCTTTTAAAGCAGGCCGGGGTAGCTCACGAATACGTTGACAGCGAGGGTAAAAGCCTGCTGAGCCAGATGATGAGCCTGGTGATGATGGGCGACTTCGCCAGCTACTACCTGGCGATTCTCTACAGCGTCGACCCGTCTCCGGTGAAGGTCATCAGCTACCTCAAGGAGAAGCTGGAGAAGGGGTAGGGGTAGAATCTTTTTCTACCTCACCCCCTGTGTCCCCCTCTCCTGACGA
>CAYNDI010000271.1:0-3046 GCA_964395955.1 uncultured Dehalococcoidaceae bacterium | reverse complement strand
ATAACAATCGCAGTCGGGGTCGATGGGTCCTTCCTGCTTGCTATAAACCGCCCGGCGGATATTTATACGCCCTTTACCGGTAAACAAAGCCCCGTTGCGGGCTACCCGCGTGGGCAGGGCGGAATCGAAGATATCAATACCCCGCGCCACCCCCTCGACGATATCCTCCGGAGAGCCGACCCCCATGAGATAGCGGGGCTTGTCCTTTGGCAAAAACGACGCCGTCTGCTCTACCAGGGACAGCGTGATATCCTTGGGTTCGCCGACGCTCAGACCACCGATGGCATACCCGGGGAAATCAAGCTTCGTCAGGTACGCCGCCGATTGTTCCCGGAGCTCCGGGGACATTCCTCCCTGAACGATGGCGTAAAGGGCGAGGTCTTTTCTTTTTTGAGCTTTCAGACACCTTTCCGCCCAGCGGTGCGTCCTCTCCATGGCTTTCCGTATCTTTTCCGGGCTTTCTCCATAAGCGACACATTCGTCCAATACCATGATTACATCGGCGCCCAGAACCTCCTGGTATTGAATCGCCAGTTCGGGCGTCAGGAAATGCTGGCTGCCGTCGATATGCGAGCGGAAGGTGACACCTTCGTCGATAATTTTACAGAAAGGCGCCAGACTGAACACCTGGTAGCCGCCGCTATCGGTCAGCATGGCACCGTCCCAGGCCATGAACCGGTGCAGTCCGCCCATCTTCTCGATGATATCTATACCGGGTCGCAGGTAGAGGTGATAGGTATTGGCCAGTACCATGTTGAAGCCTATATCCTTGATTTCCCGGGGGGTCAGAGTCTTGACAGTAGCCTGGCTGCCCACCGGCAGGAATACCGGCGTTAAAATTTTCCCGTGGGGGGTAGCAAGCTCACCGGCGCGGGCGCTACCGGAGGTCTTTAATAAACGAAAATGTTTTTGGGGCAATTCAGACTCCTTTATTTTTTAACCTCACCCCCTGTATCCCCCCTCTCCTTCTGAGGCAGGGTGAAGGAGAGGGGGATTTTTAGAAGAGGGGCTAATGCCCCTCTTAGACACCCCAAAATATTCGGGTGCTTTGCCCCCTCTGTAACTCCCCCATTGCCGAAAAACCTACTTTATCAGGCGGCTGGCGACGATGGTGCGGTGCACCTCGGAACTGCCGACGTATATCTCTGTCATCTTGGCGTCCCGGTAGAGTCTTTCCACCGGCAGCGACTTCATCGTGCCGAAAGCGCCGTGAATCTGCATGGCCATACTGGTGACCTCTACCGCTACGCGGGAGGCGAAAATCTTCGCCATCGAAGCATCGTACTGTATGCTCTGGCCCTGGTCGCGGAGGAAAGCGGTGCGGTAGACCAGCCAGCGGGCGGCCTCAATCCTGGCGGCCATCTCCGCCAGCGGCTGCTGGATAGCCTGCATCCTGGATATCGGTTTACCCCGCACCTGGCGCTGCCGGGCGTATTCTAGAGACGCATCCAAAGCCGCCTGGGCAACCGCCACCCCCTGCATCGCCACGCTCATGCGCTCGATGCTGATAGCTTCCAGCAGGATATCGAATCCCTGCCCTTCTTTTCCGACTAAGTTTTCCTCAGGCACACGGACATTGTCCAGATAAACGACCGAAGTCCCCAGCCCCCGGAGTCCCATAGTCTCGCAGGGCTCACGCAGGGTAAAACCCTCCGATGAAGAATCGACGATGAAAGCATTCAGGCCTGCTTCCTTTTCCCTTCGAGCGAAGAGGAGCACCACGTCCAGCGCCGGTGCCAGCGCCATGAACTGCTTCTGACCACTGATAATGAAGTCTTTGCCGCTGCGGCGGGCGATAGTTTTTATCGCCCCGGGGTCCGAACCGGTATCGGACTCGGTAAAGCCGATGCCACCCAGCCGGTCGCCCCTCGCCAGGGGCGCCAGCAATCGCTGTTTCTGTTCATCGTTACCGAAGCGGTAGATGCCTTCTTCAGGGACGGTATTGACCGCCATGATAGCCCCGACGGACAGCGATGCCTGGCAAATCTGCTCCAGTGCCAGAACAAAGCTGACATAGCCGGCACCGGTACCGCCGAACTCGACCGGATAGGGCAATCCCTGAAAACCCCGGCTGCCTATCTGCCTGGCAAGGTCCAGAGGGAACTCGTTAGTGCGGTCGATTTCCGCCGCCCGGGGCAGTACTTCCCTGACGGCAAAGTCCCTGGCCATATTCTGCAGCATTTTTTCCGGCTCGGATAAATTAAAGTCCATGAATCTCTCCACATGAATTATACACGATACGCCCGGCTCAGGCTAAAATACAGGACTACCGATTAACTCCGGCTGGCAATATCCCGCTAAACGCATACAGACTATTGCGTAAGACACGAAGACGCGTTGCATTGAGGTGAGTCTGGTTATTTTTCTTTTTGCTTTTTTAGCGCCTGTTCACGGTATTTGTGCCAGATTTGCATCATTTCTTCTTGAGATTGTCTCTCATCTGGTGAACCGCTTTCTGTAAAATATACTATTTTCTTGATTTTCAGATTATTATCCTTATCGATAACCAGATGGTAATGGCAACTCGCCTGTTTGGCGGGCCAGACTCTTCCGGAAGGCTTATCCGTGAACTGTAGCTGGAATCGCACGACATTAACCATTCTCTTTAAATCGATAACATATTCCTTCGGAGTAAGCTCCTCGTGAAGTCCGGGGTGTATCATGGTCATCAGGAGCTGCTCGCGCGAACTTGGTTCTGTAGTACCCGCCATATTATACGGCCAGAACTCAAGGTCCGCGGTAAAGTATTTTTCCATGTTGGGGACCGTTTCCAGGGGCCCGGCGCTCCTGTTGAAGTCATCATAATAGGCATCAAACCACTTCGTGATATTTTCGTACGTCCATTCCATGTACATTACCTCCATTTTTTGTCTAGTCTGTTCTATGATTTTATTAAACAAAGCCAAACATGTTTCCATCATTATATCAATTGATTTCCTTTAATGTCGAACAAAAATAAAAATAAGTACTATTTACATATGGTTGTTTTTAACTCACCCCCTTTATCCCCCTCTCGAACAGATATATTCTCTTAAATCGATTTTCT
>CAYNDI010000270.1:0-3051 GCA_964395955.1 uncultured Dehalococcoidaceae bacterium | reverse complement strand
ATAATATCTTAAGGAGCATTATGCCGGTACAGGAAGAAATAAAAAAAGTCCTTGAGTCGGTGCTGGTCCCGGGTGTGAAACGCAGTGTGACAAAAATGAACCTGGTCAAGGAAGTCAATGTAGATGGTGGAAAAGTGAATATTACGCTTGCCACGACGGCGCTGGTGAAAGACACTCAGGACTGGCTGAAAGAAAAAATTGTTGATGGCACGAGCAAGCTGGACGGTGTCAAAGAGGTAAACATCAGCTTTGTTGAGGCTAAACCCAAGGAACTGAATAATATAAACAGGGTAATTGCCGTCATGAGCGGCAAGGGGGGAGTCGGCAAATCGCTGGTGGCCAGTCTCGCTGCCGTTGCCCTCCGACGCCAGGGATATGAGGTAGGTATTCTGGATGCCGATATCACCGGCCCCAGTATACCCAAGATGTTCGGTATGGACAGTAAACCCGCCATCGGCGAAAACGGTATTTTACCGGTACCCTCGCGCTCGGGAGTAGAGGTCATGTCTATCAACCTCCTGCTGGCCAGTGAGGACGATGCCGTTATCTGGCGGGGCCCGCTTATCGGGCATACCATAACCCAGTTCTGGGAAGATGTCTTATGGGGAAATCTGGATTACCTGATTGTAGACCTGCCACCCGGCACGGCGGACGCACCCCTTACGGTGCTCCAATCGATGCCGGTATCGGGAATTATTATCGTGTTTACCCCGCAGGACCTTACGGCGATGGTGGTGCGTAAGGCCGTAAAGATGGCCAGGCAGATGGAGAAATCCATACTCGGTGTTGTGGAGAACATGAGCTATCTGTACATCGATGAGCTGAAGAAGAAAATAGAACTCTTCGGTAAAAGCCGGGGAGAAGAAATGGCACAGGCTGCCGGCGCCCCGCTTCTGGGGCGATTGCCGATAGACCCGGAACTGGCTAAATTGTGCGATGAAGGTAATATTGAGCGTTATGACTCGGCGGTATATAATGACTTTGCGCAGAATCTTGTCAGCACGCTCCAGCAGGATAAAAAATAAGCCATAGTACCGGTAAAATAGAGCTGTGATATATTGAATCCTGTAACCAACAGTAATATTGACTATTACCGGGCGGTCGCCAGACTTTTATTTAATGGCATTAAATTCCGTTATCGCAGATTCAAATCGGACCCTTTAAAACCGGCTGCTCTGAGCCTGGCGGTGACTAATCGGTGTAATTCTCACTGCATCATGTGCAATATCTGGAAGAATGCCCGGGATATTCCCGATATTATAAAACTCGAGTTGCCCGGTCAGGCAATCATCGATATATTATCTGACCCTCTTTTCTCTGAATTGGTAGAACTGGATTTGACCGGCGGTGAGCCTCATCTCCGGGATGACCTCGTTGATATCGTGCTCGGAATAATCAAGCTCAAGAAGAGCTATCTCCCGAAGTTGAGAAGCATTATCATCACCTCTAACGGCTTTTTAACACAGTGTATAATATCCAATTACAAAAGCATTTTATCCTCGTTAAACGGAACGGATATCGATTTGGTCAGCGTTACTTCTCTGGACGGAATAGGGGAGACCCATGACCGGATTAGGGGCACCCGTGGCGCCTTCGGCATGGTTTCCGAGACCATCAACGGACTTATTGAACTTAAAAGTGAGAATCCGCATTTTATTCCCGGAATAAAAACAACCATTTTATCCCAGAACGTAAATGGTCTAAACGATGTCTTGAGTTTCGCTTTGTCTAATCAACTTTTTCACATTATTTCTCCGGTTCTTTTCACCCGGGCGAGGTTCAGGAATATTGACATGAAAGACAAACTGGCGCTGACACCGGATGAGTATCAAAAAGTCCGGGATTTTTATAATCGTAATGTATTCGAGACAAGCTACTTCTATTCTACGGCGCGGTCCTTTTTAAAAACCGAACGAAAGAGATGGACCTGTTCGGCAATGTACAACTATACATTCATCGATTACGATGGCAAAGTATATCCCTGTGAGATAGTCCCGGAAGCAATCGGAAACGTTAAAGAAAAAAATATCAATGATATCTGGTACAGCCCCGAAGCTCATCAGTGGCGAAATAAAATCGGGAAACTGGAGTGCTGTCAGACCTGTCACGAGCCCGGAGCCGTCAGATACAGTGCCTTCACCGAAGGACTGAGTTATATGAAATTCTTGATGAAGCTGGGAAAGCAGAAATACCTCGAATCATTGAGCGGAGAGGGTTTTTCCAAGTATTATAACTGAAAGGAGCCAAATACTATGAATGAGAAAATGGAATGGATGGTATCTGGAGACTGCACCGAGGCCTGCACTTCGCCGCCGGTATGTCCGTACTACTGGGGTTCCAGCACTCCCAAAGAACTCCATGACGGTCTTAACCAGTGCGAGGGGGCCTATACTTTCCACATTAAAGAGGGCTACTACGGTGATGTCAGCCTGGACGGTCTGAACGTCGGCTTTGGCTTTAATTCACCTGTCGGCGGAACGGCCGTACATGAGCCGTGGAAATCAGTTCTATATATTGATTCCCGCGCGGATGACAGGCAGGCAGCAGCGCTGGAGAAAATCTTCAAGACCTGCTGGGCACCGATGGGAGAGGTGCTTAAGGTCAAAAAAGCCCCGATTTCGTTCGTAAAGGAAGCCGTCGCCGAGGGTTCAGAACCGGGGTACCGGCACCAGATCGCCTGGGGAGACGCCTACAGCCTGAAAGCCGAGCCGCTGATGACCATGAACGGACTCTCCCGGTACATCAGCGGTATGATGGGAGGGAAAATATACGTCGGCAAGTCAACCGAAAATAAATTCAACGATGCCGACCTGCCGCGGGGAAAATGGGACAGTCCCGAGATGAGCAATACGTATTATGAGTTCTCCCTTAATCCGTCCCGACTCCAATGGATGCCGTAAAGGATAAAGATAAAACAAGATGGGAGGAAGCATGCCTGTGGCAAAGAATACTAATGAAATAAAAACGCTGGTAGTCTACTGGACCGCCACAAAAAATACCGAGAAAGTAGCTATGGCTATCAAACAAGCCCTTAACGATGCCGGTATCGAG
>CAYNDI010000269.1:0-3068 GCA_964395955.1 uncultured Dehalococcoidaceae bacterium | reverse complement strand
AGCTTATAAAGTCATGCAGATATGCGGCTTTAGACACCTCGATTATCCGGTCCATATCGGCGTCTTTGGCTCCGTAGGCAATATTCTCGCGTACCGTAGCCGAAAACAGGAAGACGTCCTGCTGGGCAGTGACGACATTCTTGCGTAACGAAGCCAGAGTAACATCACGGATATCCGTCCCGTCGATTAAAATCCTGCCTTTGGTGGCGTCATAGAACCTGCCGAGCAGATTGGCGATGGTACTCTTGCCGCTGCCGGAGGGTCCCAGCAGCGCTACCAGCTGTCCCGGCTTTGCCTCGAAGCTGACATTCTTCAGGGCCTCTCCGAGCTTACCGTAGCTGAAGCTGACATCCTCGAAAGTCACCTGTCCTTTTACCTTGTCCAGGCTAACGGCACCGGGCTTTTCTTTGACATCAGATTCGGTATCCAGGATTTCCAGGATACGCTGACCTGCGGAAGCGGTCCGGGAATAGAGGTTGACCATCATTCCCAGTCGGCGAATCGGCATCATCAGCATCGCTACGAGAAGGATAAACTGGGTAATCTGTCCGATGGTCATCGTGCCGGCAACCACCTGGCGTCCGCCGTACCAGAGAATGAGGGCGGTCGGCAGGCTGACGAGTAATACCATCGTCGGCATATTGATTGACATCAAGCGTGCGGCGTGCACCGAGTCATCGTAAAGACTCTGCGCCTGGACCGCGAATTTCCGGTTCTCTTCGGCCTCGTGGGAGAACGCCTTGACCACGGCGGCGCCGGAAAGGCTCTCCTCCAGGGTATTGCCCATGAAGCCCAACATGGCCTGTACCTTGAGCCAGATAGGCCGGATGCGGGTACCGAAGGTGGCGGCGATGTAGACCACCGGCACGCAAAAGGCGAGGGTCATCAACCCGAGCTGCCAGTTCATCGTAAGCAGCATATAGCTTACACCGAGGAACATAAAGACCACCTGGGCCATCCCCAGCAGCCCCATGGAGTAGAACATACGCGTGGCTTCTACATCTACCGTGGCGCGGGACATAAGCTGTCCGGTCTGGTTGCGGTCGTGAAAGGAAAAGCTCAACCTCTGCAATCGCTCGTAGAGGGCGTTCCTGATATTATAAGAGACCTTCTGGGCGACGACTTCGGCGAAATAACGCTGACCATAACCGGCGAAGCCCCTCAAAGCGGAGGCGGCAACGATGACCACCCCGGCAATGATAATGGTGCTGCGTTGACCCATACCAATGACGGTATCGATGCCATCACCTAGAAAGCGTGGTATGATAATGCCGAATCCCGTGCCGATGATAATAAACACGAAGGCCAAGACCAGCATGAACCAGTATTTTTGGACGAAGCCGGTTATCCGGATAATGGTTTTCATATAATTTTTCTGGAACTAATCGGTTCCGATATATCGCAATATATTATACCATTTTTTTCGCCTCCAGTAAAGAGGGATTTTCGCCGGTAATATCTACATATGGTTGCAATTTAGTGGTCATTCCCCTGTCTCACTTTACGAAATGGGGAGACGGTAAAAAGGGGGTGTTAGTGCTCCCCTTATTATTTTGTGATAATATGTAGTCGATAGAATCAATCAAGCGGATAGAGAAAATGAAAACAAGGTTAATAATCGTTAGCGTTTTACTAATCATTACCATCGCCCTGTTCTTTGTTCAGCTGGAATATCCCAACAGCTATTTAACCAAGTCGTTTTATACAGCGCTGGCTATTCTAATAATCTACACGGCTATTAAAGTGGTCTTCGAGGGGGTAATAGCTAAAAGAATAAAGGAGCAAAAAACACGATATTCCATGAGAAGGATATCCTCGATGATATCCATCCTGATATTTATCGCGGTAGGCATTGCGATATGGGTGGACAACCTGCAGGCCCTGCTGGTCTCCTACGGCATCCTGGCAGCCGGCGCGGCGGTCGCTTTACAGGACGTTTTCAAGAACCTGGCCGGCGGGATTATTATATTTATCACCGGTACTTACCGCATCGGGGACAGGATTGAAGTCAACAGCAAAATCGGGGACGTCATCGATATCGGCATATTTTATACAACGTTGCTGGAGACCAACGAATGGGTAAAGGGAGACCAGGCAACAGGACGCCTGTCAATCATTCCCAACAACCTGGTACTCTCCGGCATTGTCAATAACTACACGAAAGACCACCCGTACATCTGGGACGAACTAAGCATACCAATCACGTATGACAGCGACTGGAAAGAAGCATTGAAGATTATTGAGTCGGTGGTCACCATCGAGACAAAAGAAAGTGCTGAAAAATCCGAGAAGTCCATCTCCAAGCTGACCGATAAATACTATCTACCAAAGAGGTCGACGGGGCCGACGGTATATGTCATGCTGGCATATAGCTGGATAACTTTTAATATCAGGTATATTACCGAAGTACGGCAGAGAAGAATAGTAAAAGACAGGCTGAACCGGAAAATCCTTTCCGAACTCGAAAAAATCGATAATATAAAAATGGCTTCCGAATCGATGGATATAAATATCAAAGAGTTCCCGGGAAGCAATTTAAAGAATCAACTGTAATAGAGAGCAGTATTGAGGCCTCGGCGGTGGGGGTAAAATGGGGGTATTTCTTGCAGGCTAAGCCGCTGATGATACCGGGCGGCAGCCCTTCGGCAAGCGTTCGACTGAGCTCACTTCGTGGTGACTCAGTGGAACCACGCCGAAGGCTCAGGATAAAGGTGGGATTAGATAACATCCGAGGGGGGTGGAGGGGACTGGATTCCCGCTCTCGTGGGAATGACAAAAAATACAGGAATGACTTCGACCCCACCCCGAGATTCTTCGCTACGCTCAGAATGACACACGCCCGTTACTTTCAAGGCAAAACCATACTCCAAATCATATCAGGGCTGGAGCCGGTAGTCCTGCAGCGGCACGGGCAGAGTAGCCAGTCCCGGCTCCCCGTTCCTGCGTTCGATGGTAATCCACTTGAACCAGTTCTTGTCATCCTTCTCGGGGAAGTCCTCGCGGAAGTGCCCGGCGCGGCTTTCTTCTCGCATAATCGCCGCCTGGTAGGTAAATTCCGCCGCCATGGC
>CAYNDI010000268.1:0-3077 GCA_964395955.1 uncultured Dehalococcoidaceae bacterium | reverse complement strand
TCCACCATGGTGACCTCGCCGCAATACGAGGCATGGGCTTTCTTGACTTTCTCCTCGGTCAGGCCGGGTATATCCTGCCAGTAGCTGTAGACAGGCATAGCCTGGTCGCCGTCATGACCGGGCCAGTAAAGCTCGCGGTAATACTGGGGGGGCTCCCAGGGCTCGTGGGGGTCCCAGGTGTCCACGTAAAGAAAGAAGTTATCCTGGTAATGCTTCTCCAGCCACTGCATCGCCGTGATGAAGGTCTTGGGAGCGAAGTAATCAGACTCGTAAAGCCAGTCGTTCCTTACATCACCCCCGAAGATGCCGTGGGTGACCTGCCCTTTCCCGGTGATAGGGTCGTTAGCATAGCCGAGATGCATCTGGCCGGTAATCTCGGTAAAGGTGCGGAAGCCTCGGTCGTAGTTCATGCCCCGTCGAATGAAGAAAGGCGTATCGACGATAGCAGCGGTATTGATGCCGTTTCCCGAAAGCAACTCGGGCAATGTCACCTCGTCCATGAATAACGGCTCCCACTGCATGTAGGACATCGTCCAGCGGCCGGTCAGGTAATCGGCCCGCGTGGGCATGGTCGGGAAGCCGGCGATATAGTGACGGTCGAAGCGTACCGACCTGGCGGCGAAGGCATCAAGCGAAGGAGTGATAATCTCTTTATTCCCGTACGCACCGACATGGTCGCGCCTTAAAGAATCGGATATTACCCAGATGACGTTCATTTTCTCCTCCTTTTCACTTTTCCAGATTCAAAGAATGCAGTGTGTTCCCATACTATAAAACAATAATCATTAAATTAAAAGCGAATTATGTTATAACAATTGGTTTATGGATGTTTTTTTATACCTCACCCCCTGTATCCCCCTCTCCAAACGGCGTTATCAGGGAAAACCGGCGATTTTTTGTTTGTAGAGGGGGAGGATTATTTGAGAGGGGGCTGGCGCCCCCTCTCCCCTGAACTCCCCTTTGGGGAAGCTGGGTGGTATCATACGGGATAAGCCGAAGATGGTACGAGGGCGGTCAGGGTGGGAAAAGATAACACCCGAGGGGGCGGGGGGAAAAGGGGTGAGGTAGAAAAAATGCGGCGGGTCGGGTAAGATGGGGGTACTAAAAAGCGGGGAGGGACAATCATGCCGCCGAGTGTATATCCCACAGGTACAACGATTTACAATCCGGACAAATGCTGGAACGGCTACACGCTGTTCCAGGCCGAACTGCACCGTAAAAACAGCCTCGGGGCAGTGCTCATCGATATGAACGGCAACGTGGTCAACCGCTGGAAAGGCCTCGACGGCATGCCCAATAAAATGCTCCCCGATGGGCATGTACTGGGCAGTACGGGCGTGCGCCCTTTCAAATACGGCTACCAGGACATGGTCGATGTCGTGGAAGTGGACTGGGACGGCAACATCGTCTGGAAATTCGATAGATACGAGCTGGTCAAAGACCCGCGGCAGAAAGCTCGCTGGATGGCGCGGCAGCACCACGACTACCAGAGGGAAGGCAATCCCGTCGGCTATTACGTGCCGGGCCTGGAGCCGAAAATTAACGGCGGCAAGACCCTGATACTCTGCCATAAAAATCTTAGAAACCCAAAGATAAGCGAAAAGCCGCTGATTGACGATACGATTATCGAGGTGGACGGGGAGGGAAAGATAACCTGGGAATGGATATGCAGCGAGCACTTCGAGGAAATGGGCTTCAGTCCGAGGGCAAAGACGACCCTGGCGCGTAATCCCGGCATGCAGCCAGCCGGCGGCGGCATGGGCGACTGGATGCATATGAACTCGATGTCCGCGCTGGGGCCCAACCGATGGCATGAAAGCGGTGATAAGCGTTTTCACCCGGACAATATCATCTGTGACGGGCGCCAGACGAATATAATCGCCATCATAAACCGGAAAACGGGGAAAATAGTCTGGCAATTAGGGCCATATTTTACAGCCAGCAAAACCCTGCAGAAAATCGGGCAGATAATCGGCCAGCACCACGCCCACATGGTTCCACGGGGGCTTCCCGGCGAGGGGAATATCCTGATATTCGATAATGGCGGCGCGGCCGGCTACGGCGCTCCGAATCCCGGCGCGCCCGACGGCTTCAGTAACGCCCGGCGTGACTTCTCGCGGGTGCTGGAACTCGACCCCACAAAGCTCGAAATAAAGTGGCAGTACCCGGCGCCGATGCCGGGACCGGGGGGAGGCGGCGGCCGGCTTTACAGCAGCTTCGTGAGCTCGGCGCAGCGCCTGCCCAACGGCAACACCCTGATAACCGAAGGCAACGGCGGGCGCCTCATCGAGGTCACTGCGGAACGCGAATCGGTCTGGGAATACGTCAGCCCCTACGTGCACAGGATGCTCAAGACGGCCCTGATTTACCGTGCCTACCGCGCGCCTTACGAGTGGGCGCCGCAGGCGGAAAAGCCGGTGGAAACAGCTATAAAGAGGGTAAAGAATACCAGGTACAGAGTACCCGGCTCCCCTAAAAAGCGACCGGAGAGAGTGGCAACGGTTAAGGATTAGGGCTTTTTATACGAGGAGGGAGGGGAGACGATGAATAATACACACGACTGGAAAAAGGGGTTAAAAGCTGATCCCACCGACTGGCTGCTGGAACCGGATGAAACCCAGCCGGCTATTCGCTATTATACTTTGCGTGATATCCTCGGTCAGGACGATAATGATAAAGAAGTTAAAGCTGCTAAAGCGGCTATCATGACAAGCGGACCGGTGCCGGTGATCCTGGCGGCGCAGCATCCAGAGGGATATTGGGGAGAACGACCCAGGTACACCGGGACGATGCCGGCTCTCGTTTACATGGCGCAGTTTGGGGCGGACGGAGCTGACCCGCGCATTCGCGCCGGCTGCGAGATTCTGCTCTCCCGATACATCGATAGCGGTGGTAGTCTGCGTGGTCTGTCATTGATAGACGCGCCTTCCGATTTCAACTATTGCGCGGCGGGTATAATGGGGGCGGCTTTGATAGACTTTGGCTGGCTTAACGATCAACGCTTGCAGACAGCAATGGAATGGCTGGCACAGGCTATTACGGGAGAAGGAGTGGCTGACGCTTCGAGCCGTGAATTT
>CAYNDI010000267.1:0-3090 GCA_964395955.1 uncultured Dehalococcoidaceae bacterium | reverse complement strand
CGGCCAGGCGGTTGACCAGCTCCAGGTTCTGCTCCAGCGTCTTGCCGAAGCCGATACCGGGATCGACGATGATATCCTGCGGGGCCAAGCCGGCTTCAAGGGCGATTTTAATGCCGTATTGCAGGTCCGCCAGGACCCTGGCCATGATGCCGGCCTTCGGGGGGGCATCACGCTCGTTGGCCATGAGGACGACCGGCACACCCGCCGCGGCGGCAACCCCGGCTATAGCGGGGTCCTTTTTCAGTCCCCAGATATCGTTTATCATGCTGGCGCCGGCCTTGACCGCCCGGGTGGCCACGCCCGACTTATAGGTATCGACGCTGATAGGCACAGAGATTTCCGCCGCCAGGCGTTCTATGGCGGGAATGACCAGGCGGAGTTCATTATCTATATCCTCAACGGACGCCGGTCTGGTGCCGGGTCGGGTGGACTCTCCGCCGACATCGATAATATCGGCTCCCTCGGCTGCCATGCGCTGCGCCTGGGCTAGCGTCGCCTCGATATCATTACCCAGCCCGTCCCCGGAAAAGGAATCCGGACTGAGGTTAACGACCCCCATGACGTAGGTCTTCTCGCCCCAGCGGAACTCGGTATTTCTACAGCGTGTTGCCGGCAATGTTTCTGGCATAATTACAACACCTATTTTAGCACCTTTAGGTGTCTTGTGTAACTACATTATTCTCAAGTTTCCAGCCTTTGTTTTACATCGGTTGATATTCGCTTCCTTACCCCCTGACCCCCTCTCCAATGAGTTACACAGGATTATAGCGTGAGATAATTTGATTGGAGAGGGGGAAGAAAATTGAGAGGGGACTGGCGTCCCCTCTCGCTACGCACTCCCCTGTTTTGGGGTGGGGGTAAAGACTTAGGCATAAGCTGAGAATGATACAGGGCGGTCCGGGTGGGAATTCTTCGACCAGGCGTTCGACTGAGCTCACGCCGAAGGCTCAGAGTGAGCGGAGGTGATTGGGGGATGTACTGCGTGATAAGCCGTAGATGGTGCGAGGGTGGTCAGGGTGGGAAAAGATAACAGGCGAGGGGGGCGGAGAGAATTTGTTATCACGTTGCGATGTGATATATTGGAAATAGATGAGTGCTAGAAAAAGAATCGTCAGCCCGGATACGCAGAGAGAAAACCGGCTGGCGCCGGGGCAAAGATTAACCGAAAAATGGCCGGCACTGCATTACGGTAAAGTGCCATCAATCGACGTGAAAGACTGGACCTTCACGATATCCGGACTGGTGGAGAACGAGCGTACGCTTACCTTTGATGAGTTCTCCGCATTACCGCAGGTAGAGGTATTTTCCGATATCCACTGCGTAACGACGTGGTCGAAGTACGACAACCTGTGGGAAGGCATCAGCACCGGTACGATAAAAGACATCGCCGGAATAAAACCGGAGGCGAAACACGTCCTTGTCAGCGGCGAGGGAGGCTTCACCACCAACCTGCCCCTCGAAGACTTCTTTCAGCCGGATGCCCTGTTCGCGCTAAGGCACGACGGCAAGCCCCTGACACCGGAACACGGCGCGCCGGTAAGACTGGTGGTGCCCAGGCTTTACTTCTGGAAGAGCGCCAAGTGGGTCACCGGCATTGAGTTTATGGAGAAAGATAAACCGGGATTCTGGGAAAGGGCGGGATACCATAACCACGGCGACCCGTGGCAAGAGGAACGGTACTCCGGCTTCTAATCCGCAGCAGCTATAGCATGCCTTAAGAAAGACACCGGTAAGAAACCCTGTTAACAGGTGAGTTCCTTATCAGGGTATTTATCGCGTTCAGAGTATAAGCCAGACAGTCCGATGACAAAAATGTTTAGCCGGTTGCGTAACATCAGGACGTTCAGCTCGCTGAAGGAGCCTGCCTTTCGCCTGTATTACTTCGGGATGATAGGCCAGTGGTCCTCGATGAACATGCAGATGGTAGCCCGATCCCTGCTGATCTACCGCATCAGCGGTTCAGGAGTGGTGCTCGGGCTGGCGGCGCTGGCCAACGCTTTGCCCATGATAATCGGCTCTCTCTGGGGAGGCGCCCTGGCCGACCGGATGCAGAAAAAGACCATCCTCTTCTACAGCATGGTGGGTTCGATGCTCCTGTCGCTGGTGGTAGCCTACGCGATTACTACAGGATACCTGAGCGAGGACGTGCCCGGTTCCTGGTGGATACTTATCGTCACCGCCACCGTTCAGGGTGGAGTGATGGGACTGATGATGCCGTCGCGGCAGGCCATCATCGCCGAAATAGTAGATGGAAAACAGATATTGAACGCCGTATCGCTGAACACCATGGGCATGAACGCCTTCCGCATACTGGCCCCGGCGGCGACGGGCTTCCTGATCAGAGCTTTCGATTTTTCGGTGGTCTATTATATCTCCACCGCCATGTACGGCATAGCGGGACTGTGCATGTTCCTGATGCCGAAAACCGCCCAGAAATTCAGCGAAGGCAGGAGCGCCCTGGCGGATATTATCGACGGCGTGCAATATATGCGGCGTAACCGGACGATGTTTCTGGTACTGTTAGCGACCCTTTCTGTAATGATATGCGGTCTACCTTTCATGCAGCTCATGCCTATGATTACGGAGGACGTACTGCATGTCGGCGAAGTCGGCCTGGGAATCCTGTTCACCGTGTCCGGAATCGGGGCAATCGTCGGCTCACTCATTCTGGCTTCTTTACCGAGCCGGAAAAGGGGTACCATCATGCTTGTCAGCGGCATTATCATGGGGCTGGCTCTGGTGGGCTTTGGTTTTTCAAAGTGGTGGCTGGTATCGGTTTTCTTCGTGATATTCGTAGGACTGGGGCAAACGGGGCACCGGGCTTCAGGTAACTCCCTGGCGCAGAACTATACCGAGCCGGAATACCGCGGCCGGGTAATGAGCTTTATGATGATGGGTATAGGCTTTTCCAGCTTTGGGACGTTCTTTGCCGGCGTACTGGCCGAGGCGATAGGGATAGAATGGGCTATCGGCGGTCTGGCTTTGATACTCGTGCTGGTGTCCGTAGCGCTGCTGACATTCACACCGCGTCTACGACAGATGGAATAAGTGTAGTATGTTGTTACTCCATTCCAGTTTATAACCTCACCC
>CAYNDI010000266.1:0-3103 GCA_964395955.1 uncultured Dehalococcoidaceae bacterium | reverse complement strand
CAGCAGCATGAACTCCTGCTGTAATTGAGACATCTGGGCGACCGGTAATCCTGAGGTGGCCACTTTGGCCGGGTCCACGGCAATATTCAGCTTGGGTACAACCGTCGTCAAATCACTCTTCAGATCGGCAAGGCCATTGACGTCCCGGAGCTTTTCCATGAGCTGCGCGGTGACGGCGGCTATATCCGCCTGGTTTTGCCCCTGGATGGAGAGATTAACGTTGGACATAGACATGCCCATGCCGGCTCCGGAGTCGCCGCCGGAAACCGCGATGAATCCGTTTCTTATAATACCCTGGCAAGCCTGGTTTATAGCGGAGGCTTCCTGCGGCACGTCCGCGTCAGGCTTCAGGTAGGCGACTATCGTCGCTGTATTGGAACCCCCTCCCCCCTGGGAAGCGCTCATGATGCCGGCCATGGAGGTAGCCGATGTGCCGATAGTCGAATCAAAGCTCCTGACCGCCGGATTCTCGCTGAGCAGCGCCTCGACTTCAGCCGCCACGGCGCTGGTAGTATTGATTTCCGTATTAGCCGGCAGGGCGATATTGATAGATACAGTCGGTTCGCCCATCGAGCCGGACATGAAAGACGTACCGGTTATCGAAAGGAGTCCCATACTGCCCAGAAACAGTATAACCGCAGACGCTAACACGGTAGCCCGATGTTCGAGCGCCCATTTTAAAGCCCCGATGTAGACTTTCTGGTACCAGTTATCCCGTATCGTAATTGCTTTCGGTTTCGAACTCACCAGCCACTTGGACAGGACCGGAATCAGCGCCAGCGCTACCAGCAGCGATGCCAGCATGGCGAAAGTAACGGTCAGGCCAAAGGGAAGGAACATCTCGCCCACGATGCCGCCGACGAACATCAACGGAATAAAGATTGCCACCGTAGCCAGCGTGGCGGCGGTAATCGGATTAGCTATCTCCCTGGCCCCCTGGATGGCCGCTTCCTTAAAGTTTACTCCTTGGCGCATGCGGCGGTAAATTACCTCTACTATCACGATACTGTCATCGATGAGCCGGCCGACGGCTATGGCCATGGCGCTTAAGGTCAGGATGTTCAGAGTAATCCCGGTCAAGCGCATGCATAGAAAACCGATAAAAACACTCAGGGGAATCGAGATAGCTGTTATCAGCGAGGCGCGGACCGCCCAGAGAAAGAAAAAGACAACGAGTATGGCCAGCACGCCGCCGATGATGGCTTTTTCCTCAAGCTGACTGATACTGGCCTTGATGAAATCCGATTGGTCAAAAATAGTACTGACCGTGACGCCGTCACCCAGTTCTCCCTGCAGTTCCGCAATCCTGGCGTTAATGGCATCGGCGGTCTCCACGGTATTGGCCGTTTCCGTTTTCGCCACCGATATGCCCACGCTGGGACGACCGTTGGTACGGGTAATGGCCGATAGCGGCGGCGGTCTCTGGCTGACCGTGGCGACATCGGATAGGTTAATGCCGTCGGTGCCGAGAGAAGTGTTTTCGAGATCACTCAGGGAAGAATAGCCGGTGCCGAGCAGCCCGGCAATATGGGCCATGGAGATGCCGTACCCGTTCATTTTATCCGGGTCCGGAGAAATAACGACCTGGTCTTTATCCCCGCCTTCCACATCCACCCTGAGCACCCCCTCGATCTTGGTAAGTTCGGGGATGATTCGCGTTACGGCAATCTGCTTGAGCTGCTCCGGAGGCAGGTCTCCGGATAGACTCAAATTCATCAACGGCATGATATTCATGTTAATGGGAATGATTTGCGGGTTCCTGGTATTCATTCCCATCAGTTCGGGGAAATCGAGGACCGCCTGCGGAAAGGTTAGACTACCGATGCCTTCGTTGAGACTATCGCCCACTGCCGTCATGTCTGTGCCAAACTCGAACTCAGCCATTATCACGGAAATACCCGCAGAAGATGTGGAGGTAACATGCTTTAAATTTTTTCCTGACCATCTATCCCAGATAACTTTTTCGATGGGTGCCGTAACTTCATTCACCACGGCATCCGGGGTGGCCTGAGGGTAAACCGTAACCACCGTGGTATAAGGAAAACTGATATCCGGTATTAGTTCCACCTTGAGTCCCAGAAACGCCCAGATGGAAACCCCGGCGACGGCCAGCGCCAGCAGAATGGTAACGACTCTACTGCGCAGCGCCAACTTGGTAAAATGCCACATAAAAAGATACTCCTTTATATGATATTAACCGAATTCCTTTTGATGTTCCTCCACGGCTCGAATAAACGCCGAAAGCCCCCTCAATAGAGACCTAAGGTCGTCCAAACTCATATATTCCAGAATATGAATCATGTGGCGGGTCTGGCTTTCCATCAAATTAGCTAAAAGCTCACGACCCTTCTCTGTGGCCTGGAGCCATATTATACGTCGGTCCTCAGGATTAGGCTTACGGATTACGAGTCCCTGCTCCACCAGGCGCTCGATGATACCTGTCACATCCCCGGGGGTAACCCCGAGGTCCTGTGCCAGAATACTGAAATTGGTCTCACCTTTACCGGCAATAATAAGCAGGCTTTTCAACTGGGCCAGAGGCACATCCAGTTTTCGCCAAGTCTCAATAGCGTAAGGAATAATGACCTGGCTCATCCTTCGCTGCAACTCCACTATCTCGTTGATAACTTCTTTTTTATCCATGTCTTTTAAATCATTCAGCGCTTATTTAGTAAAAAATTACACCTGGATATAGACTGGTTTCTTCAGAGCAGAATATTAGTCACATTTATGGGCCGGTACTTTATATAATATAAATAGTTTACATGATATATACTAATATGTCAATGTACGAATCTTCTTTAGATTAAGGAATAGTACTATATAAAATAGTACTATATACAAGAAATGGCTTTATTCTTCTATGTTGTAACTGGTGACGAAGAGAAAAAATCCCTTGTTGGATTGATTAACCATATATTCATTAGAGGCTATGATTTAACATTCAAGTAAATTGTCTGGTCACAATAGTCCATAATGTGTCATCAATAGCAAAGGCTGGGTACCTGTTCGTAGATACCCAGCCTTTCTGATAATCCTAGTAGCTGTTGACCTTCCCCCGGAATTAGCGCACCACGGACTAGAGTCCAGCGGCTATTTCAGC
>CAYNDI010000265.1:0-3109 GCA_964395955.1 uncultured Dehalococcoidaceae bacterium | reverse complement strand
ACCACTGACCTCCGCGATGTCAACGCGGCGCTCTAACCAACTGAGCTAACCGCCCATACCACTGTAATTCTACTAGATACCTATTTAGCCGTCAACCTCACGCGACTAATGGGTGTTTTTTTCACTCCGATATGATAAAATACAGCCCGAACGTATACGAGCTATAATCTAAAAGGAGGCTAAGATTAATGGGAGTCTTGAAAGGCCTGGGGTCCGGCATTTTAAGCTTCCTGCTATTCCTGTCACTGGTTATTTTCGGTATTGTTTTTATGGTCAACAGTACCGTGCTCAATCCCGATTTTATTGTGGCTCAGGTAGATAATCTTGATATATCCACACTGGCGCGTGATATAGTCGATGAACAACTCAGCGAAGACCTGCCGGAGGAAGCGGAATTCCTGAAAGAAGCCGCCTACATGATCATCGACGAGCAGGAACCCTGGCTAAAAGAACAGGTCAATAATGCCGTTTACATCGGCTATGACTTTTTACTGGGGAAAAGCGACCGGCTCGAAATTACCATCCCGCTGGAGAGCCTGAAAACGGACTTCAAGGAAAACCTCTGGGAAACCTTGAAAAAATTCCTGAAGCAAAATGCCTCCCAGATACCGGAAGACCTGCTGATACCTTACATCGAAGATTATTACCAGGACCTCATCAGTCAAATACCGGAGCAACTGTTCCCTGCCGAGATGAAAAGTCTGACAGGACACGAGCTGAGTGTATATATCCACGAGCACTATGACCAGGTCACCGATATTCTACAAGCGGCAATTCTTTTGCCGGGTGTTTCCGACTGGATAATGGACCAGATAAGGCCCTATTTTGATGAATACTACGATGACTTCGTTAAAGATATTCCTTCCGAACAGGTTTTTAACGAGGAGGAAATACCGGAAGACGTCATGGAACAGCTATGGCAGGCCAGGAAATACATCGGCTATTTTAAGACCGGCTATTACGCCCTGGCTGCCTTTATATTAGTCTTAATCGCCGGTATTGCCCTGATACACCGTAATATTAAAGATGTTACACGTACCCTGGGAATAACCTTCACTACTTACGGAGTTCTGGAATTTATCGGCGTTCTCATTACCAGAAGTCTTGATATAGTGGGTTGGATACCGGATGTGCCGGCTTCGGTGGAATCATGGCTTTCCGGTCTGATTAAAGATTTCCTGGCACCGTTACAATGGTTCAGCCTGGGTATTCTGATTATCGGGGTGGTTTTACTGGTGGTATCATTCGTCTATAAGCCGCAGGACTCATTAGAATAAGAATAGCTGATAACTGAAGGTGTGGCCTATTCCCGGCTTTTTCTCAACAGCCACCACCCTATCCCCCCTGATATCAAAGCCCCCGCGGCCGTGGCCAGGGCACATAAAAGCGCCGCATCAAACCAGAAGCCCTGCGGGAAAAGCATAATGAGATAGTCCGCCGCCGGGTCCAGCATCCAGAAGTCGTTGGCGAAGCTGAGCAGGTGAAACTGCAGGAAGAAGCGGTCGAAGTCGATAGCTATCATCAACCCAAAAACCAGCATCAACACCAGCGTCAGGCAGCCCCCGAAGAACAAACCTCCCGCCAATCGCTGGCTGTCCCGCCGCCATAGCAGGCTGAGCCCGATGAAAGCCAGGGCATAAACGAATGTCCCCAGAAGGACGTAATAGCCCAGCCGGAACAATCCCTTGACATCCTTAAGGTGCGCCATCTCACGCTCGTTGAACAGCGTAAAAGGCTCCCCGTCTTTCTCCACCGTAATGTCGATGAACTCGTCGCCGGATTTAAAGTAGCCGATAAGCCCCCGGGCAGCTTTATCTAACTCAACAGATGCCAAGCCCGTTTCCCGACTGACGTCGTATTTCTCAAAGCCGTACTTATAAAGCCAGAGGCTGTTGGCAGCGGCGCTCAGGCTGGCCGTAAGCAGCAGCACGGGCAGACATACGATGAAAAGCCACTGGGCAACATTCCTGATAATCATCATTATTATATTGATTTTACATTACCTTGATATAAAACGCACCCAATGGAGTATTTTTAAATAGATTACTAATTTTATCTTCTGACTCCCTTTCAAGGTAGGATTATTTTAATCTATCCCCCTAACCCCCTTCCTTTGGTAAAGGAAGGGGGTATTTTTACAAATTAAATCCTACATGTTGGGGATTTGTTTTATATAGGCTAGTGATGTGCGAAATGATAAAGAACGGCCGCCTCCTTTTCCCCCCACCGCCGGGGATTTATGGGTGGTGTTTAACGGGATAAGCAGAATATGATACGAGGGCGGCCAGGGTGGGAATAGATAACTTACGAGGGGGCGGGGGGATAAAGGAGTAAGGCTACCACCTGCCAGCCAGACGCAGACAGAACCGGGGAAAACGGGTAACCCGCCGGCCAATCAGATTTGCCTGGGCCGGCGCGCTATCAATACAAAGACGAGTCCCGCCAGGGAGAAAATCGCGGCGGAGATAAAAGCGGGCGTATAACTGGACGTGGCATCAAAGATAGCCCCGGCGACGAAAGTGGCGATGGCGTTCGAGCAGACATGGAACGGGAGGACAATCCCGAGGACGTGGGCATAGCGTTTGCGGGGATAATAAGCTCCCACGAATGTCGGCATGGCGGCGGTCAGGGCGCCGTTGCTCATTCCCTGAAAGGCCGCGTATAAATAAATCAGTCCCAACTGCCGGGAGGTCAATAATATCACCAGACCCGCCATTTGAATGATAAAAAAGGCGCCGGCAAGATACTTTATTTTTATCTTCATGGCCAGAGACCCGAAGAGCAGACTGCCCGCGATGACGAACACCGACATAAAACTCAGGGTCGTGGCGGCCGTCATCGCATCGTAATTGATATCCTGGAGATAGGCTATCTGGTGCGTCATCACCGTCCCCATGGCAAAGGTATTGGCGGATGAAAATCCTGCTATCAGCCAGGCAGTCGGGCTTTTCAGCACCTGCCGGATACTCCAGCTGTCAGCTTTTTCACCGGCGGCCTCCCGGGTTTCCGCCTTCTCTATTTCAGTATAGGCATCGGCCGGCATACCGTCCGGCGTCTGCCCGATGTCTTCCGGCCGGTTCCTGACCAGAATCACACCGCCGAGAATCAC
>CAYNDI010000264.1:0-3109 GCA_964395955.1 uncultured Dehalococcoidaceae bacterium | reverse complement strand
GACCGACACGAGAAAGCCGGGTACAAAGTACAGTAAAAACTTCGTCCCGGCTAATATAGCCCCGGCCCATTTCGGACCACCGGTACCGACTTTCCACTTTAATACCGCTGAATATGGAATTGATGCGGGATGGATTTTGGTACCCGTTTTGGAACCGAGAATGTTCCAGGAAGAGCCTCATAGACACGATTTCCACCAGTTTTTCTGTTTTCTGGGAAGCGACCCCCAAGATATACGAAAGCTGGATGCCGAAATCGAGGTATATCTGGGTGATGAAGGCGAAAAACACGTTATCACCACCCCCACGGTTCTCCACGTACCCCCCAATTTGATGCATTGTCCCATGGTATACAAGAGGGTGGGTAAACCGGTCATACACCTTGATATTTTCTTTGCACCGAAGTACGAAAGAATACCGGCATCCAGATAACTATTATCCGTCCGGGACTAACGCACTACCCGGGGATATGGAAACATACTATCAGGCATCAATCAGGATATACTATTTAACTTTATCGGAAATGGAAAGGAGGCAGCCATGATTGCGGAAGACAGGCTGGCAAAAATAGTCGGCGCCGGCAACCTGGACCGTAAACCGGCTACGCTGAAAAAATATTCCGGAGACATGAGTTTCGTGAACGCGATAAAGCCGGGGTGCGTGGTCAGGCCGGGGAATACGGCGGAAATCGAGAAGATAGTCAGGCTGGCCAACAAGACTCAAACGCCGCTCGTCCCGGTAAGTTCGGGGCCACCGCACTTCCGGGGCGATACCGTTCCCGGCATCGGCGGTGCCGTTATTGTCGACCTGAGCGGCATGAAAAAGATAATCAGGATTGACCGCACCAACCGGGTGGCTATGTTCGAGCCCGGCGTAACCTTTAACGAATTGATACCGGCGGTTACAAAGGAAGGACTCAGACTTAATATGCCTTTATTGCCGCGCCGGTCGAAATCCGTCACCGGGAGCCTGCTGGAGAGAGAGCCCGTAGTGATGCCCAAATATCACTGGGATATCGGCGACCCGCTGGCCTGCGTCGAGGTTATTTTCGGCACCGGCGATATGTTCCGGACGGGTGCCGCCGCCGGGCCAGGCGGACTGGAAGAGCAGTGGGCCGCCGGGGGTGCTCAGAAAGAGGCGGCGGGACCGTCGGCCTTTTCCCTGTACCGGGTTATTCAGGGCTCCCAGGGTACGATGGGCATCGTAACGTGGGCGTCAGTGAGATGTGAAATCGTCCCTGAGGTCGAAGAGCCGTTTCTTATCGGCTCTTCAAATCTTGATAAATTACTGGAGATGGTCCACTGGCTGATAAGGCTGCGACTGGTCAACGAGTGCTTTATACTCAATAACGCCAATCTGGCGGCTATCATGGCGAAGAAATGGCCCGGCGACTACCGGGAATTCAAAGATAATCTGCCTCCCTGGGTGCTTTTTTATAATATCGCCGGCTATGAATATCTGCCGGAAGAAAGGGTCAGCGGCCAGCGAGATGATATAGCGGAGATAGCCCAGCGGGTGGGTCTGGAACCGGTACAGGCCATCGGCGATATATCGGCCTATGATGTTTTAAAAGCCGCTCAACAGCCCTCCGCGGAGCCATACTGGAAGCTCCGTAAGAAAGGTGGCTGCCAGGATATTTTCTTTATTACCATCTATGATAATCTCCCCGGTTTAGTCGATACTATGTACGATGAGGCCGATAAGGCAGGTTACCCGGCTTCCGAGATGGGCATTTACCTCCAGCCTATAGTACAGGGCTCTAACTGCCACTGCGAGTTCAACCTGTTTTACGACCCCGAAAACCGGAGTGAGTCCACCCGGGTCAGGGAACTATCCGAAAAAGCCGTCACGAGCCTGATGGCCAAAGGGGCGTTCTTCTCCAGGCCTTACGGTACCAGCGCCGGGACGATTATCAACCGGGACGCTGCCACCGTGGCCGCCCTGAGAAAGGTCAAGTCCGTATTAGACCCGGGCAATATTATGAATCCGGGTAAACTGTGCTTTTAATGCCCGTTGAAGGAGGGAAAGAAATGGCGCTGGAAGACTATAGAACCGATATGGAAATGTGCTGCCGCTGTTCGATATGTAAATTCGTACCGCTGGAAAAGCTGATTGAAAAGCGACATTCCTACGTTTGCCCCAGCATCGCCAGATATAACTTTCATACCTATTCCGGCGGCGGTAGAGTGGGCATGGGCATAGCCCTGCTGGAAAACGAACTCGAATACGACAAAACGCTCCTCGATGTCGTTTACAACTGCCAGACATGCGGCGCCTGCGATATCTCCTGCAAGTACGCCATGGACATGGAAGTACTGGAGCCGATAAACGAAATCAGGATTAAATGCGTCGCGGATGGCCACACCAACCCTGCCCTAGATAAGGTAATCAACAGCCTGCGGAAAAAGGACACCATGGTACCGGGAGCGAAAGCACAGCGCGGGGACTGGGCTAAAGGGCTGGACGTGAAGGATATTGCCAGGCAGAAGGCTAAGGTTGTTTATCACGCCGGCTGCCGTGTCTGCTACGACAGAGATATGTGGAAGGTGGCTCAAACCGCCGTAAATTTACTGAAAAAGGCAGGGGTCGACGTGGGCATCGCCGGAGCGAATGAATTATGCTGCGGCGGTCGCGCCTACCAGACGGGCTATAAGGAAGACTTTCTTAATCAGGCTAAGAAGAATATGGCTATGATTAAAAAGTCGGGCGCGGAAATACTGGTGACCGGCTGTGCCGACTGCTACCACGCCTTCAAGGTCCTCTACGACAAATTCGACCTGAAGGGCAACCTGAAAGTACTGCATACAACAGAATATTTCGACCGGTTGATAAAAGATGGCAGTCTGAAACCGACCAAGAAGGTTAACACCAAAGTCACCTATCACGACCCCTGCCGCCTCGGCAGGCTGGGCGAGCCGTACATACACTGGGAGGGAAAACCAATCCCGGGACACATACGTATCTTCGACCCGCCTAAAGAGTTCCGGCGGGGCACCTACGGTGTTTACGAGCCGCCGCGGGATGTCCTCAAGAGTATTCCCGGATTGAAGCTGGTAGAGATGGACAGGATAAAGGAATACGCCTGGTGCTGCGGCGCGGGAGGGGGCGTTA
>CAYNDI010000263.1:0-3120 GCA_964395955.1 uncultured Dehalococcoidaceae bacterium | reverse complement strand
CTGCCAGGTGCAATATGCGGATGCTATCCATGATCTTGTTCCCGTGCCAGGGCCATCCGGGCTGCCCGAGGATCGGTGGCGGTCACAGCGTCCACTCCCAGGCGCAGGGCTTCACCATAGTCCCTGGTAAAGAGGTTGGCCAGGGCTACGACCATGCCTGCTCTCTGAAGTTGGGTTACCATCTGGCGGTCGACCTGCGGCCAAAAGACTGTGACCCATCTGGCCTCCGTCGAGGCCAGATAGCTCACCGGATCAGGCACGCGCTGGCGCAGGTTCACCGCCAGCGTGATCTCGGGACTGCGAGTCCGGATGCGAGCCAGGGCAACCTGGTCCCAACTTGAAACCACCACCTGTATGCTCATGTCCGCATCTTCAATGAGGTCCAGGGCCGTCATCTCCAGGCGGTCATCGTCGCCATCCACAAGGCCATGTTTAAGGTCCACCTGGAGTGCTACTCGTTCCCTCGCCCAGTTTAGCACATCAGAGAATAGAGGGATCCGTGTCCCTGCAAAGTCGGGGCCGAACCAACTGCCAACGTCCAGATCTCGCAGTTCGTCCCATTCGAGGTCTCGCACCCAGCGGGGATCGCTGAACCTGGGTTGGAGAGTAAAGTCGTGTATAACGACGGCTTGTCCATCGCGGGTGATCTGTACGTCCAATTCCAAGAGGTCGGCGCCCGCTTCATAGCCGGCCTTGAAGGCAGGCCAGGTGTTCTCTGGCGCCAGGGCTTCGGCGCCCCGATGGCCGATTATCAGAATGCGACCTGATTCGGGCCTGTCCAGCGAAGTCAAGGTCTTCCCTCAACCAGGTTGCCAGATGCTGCTTTGTTCGAGTTCCCGGATTTCCATGGTCTCACAACAGTATGAACATTAGTGCACCTCATCATGGGCATATTGTACCGGGAGATAGGAAAATGGTCAAGTATGGTGACGAGTCCCAGATCTGTCGGCTTTGGCTGGTAGGACATCCTGAGGGTTAACTGGACAGCGGTATCGTTTCCAGACGTTGGCGCTGTGCTGTGCCATCCGACTATGACGGAGTGCGTCTTGGAATGTGGTCGTGGCAGACAACGGAGGTTGCTGACACGAAGCCAATGACCAAACTGGACGGAGATTGGAGGCAGCGCGCAACTGGGTGGCACGCGCCTTGTGAGAAGCTGAGACTTGTCCCTGTGACCGCTTTGCGCTACAATTGTATAGTTGCAGATGTCCACGGTATGCATAAAGCAGACTTTGCGATGACCTTTATGCCGTTCGCGGCCATGGAGAAACGCTGGTGAAGGGTCAACGCACCTCACCTCGATGTCCTTGACAGTAGGTGTCGAATTCCCGCACGGCCAGGCTGATGTGCTCCAACGAGCCGGAGCCCAGCGACCTGTCCATGCCCACCAAAGCGGAGAGATCAACAAGATGCATGCAAACTCAAGAACCGACTTGGTAGTGGAAATCAAACAGAACCTATTACTGGTGACTATGGCAGTAATCTACTGGAGCTTGGCATTGCTCAATCCGTGGGAATTGTTTGGTAATGCTAGTGAGACTGTCTACTTTGTTCAGAACTTGGCCTGGCTTTCCTTTGTTCTTGTTCATGGAAGCAAGAGGTATGGCTGGGACAACATGTTCGTATTCTTTGGAATCACGTTCATTATTTCCTGGTACACTGAAACGGCAAGTATTGCCATGGGATTTCCTTTTGGAAACTACCATTATACAGACCTACTCGGCACGAAGCTCGGTACCGTTCCCCTGATCATTATGCCTGCATATTTCGCGACCGGCTACGTAGCTTGGACAATGAGCACAATATTCTTGGAAAATCTGGGCACGGGAATTGAAAGAAGGAACCTGTTTCTTATTCCCACTGTTGCCAGTTTTATTATGGTCATGTGGGATTTCTGTTTTGACCCCATAAACTCAACAGTCGAGGGGGCTTGGATTTGGGAGGATGGCGGCGCATACTATGGTGTACCCATCTCAAATTATTTCGGTTGGTATCTTACAGTATTTATGATCTACCAGGTATTTGCACTGTATCTTTACCGGTTCAGCAAAAACGAACGCGTAGGACAAAGCAAGACGTATTGGTACCTTGCTCCCGTGATGTTTCTTGGCCTTGCTCTTGGGTGCCTTCTTAATCCGTTTTTCCGAACCGTGAATCTGGAAATCTATTGGTCGCTGTTTCTGGGCGCTATCTTGACCATGGTTTTTACTTCCATACTGAATATCATCTCTGTGAGAGGTAGCTCCACACTTAGCCGTGGTCATGAGCACCATTGAACCACAAGGGCCTTTGTTGCCTTGGAACGCGGCCCTCGTCGTCTTGGCGGAGTCCAGCGCGGCAATGGCACTCGGAATGAGAGCAGCTCTTCGACAGTCCATCGATGATTGGTGATTCCGGCAGCTATCGCCGGGGTGCGCGGCATCCAATGGCGCCGGCCGCCAGGTAGAGGAATGACAATACGCAAGCTACGATGATAGGTGCAGAAGTTGTAGACCGAGCCAACCAAATACGTCGAGTAGTGCAACGTCGCCGTTTGGCGGGCCAAAGCTTGTCCCCGCCGAACCAATGCGCGAGCGAGTGGACTCCGTTTTTGTCAAACCGCACCCCGACCACGGTTTAGTGGGGTGCTACCGTTCAAGCGTTTGTACACGCTGCTCATCCGTTTGTAGATCTGGGTGAATACGCCAAAGCGCTCGTCGTAAAGCACCCGGTTCTGTGGATTGGGCGTGTAGCTGCGCTTGAACTCGACCAGCTCGGGAACGTCGTCAAAGCCGATCTCGCCCAGTCCGACGGCGGCGATAAACGCCGCGCCGCGCGCATTGGCCTGTATGGGGTCCCGGACCTGTCGCACCTCCACGTTCAGCACGTCGGCAAGAATCTGGCACCACACGTCCGAGTTGCCGCCGCCGCCTGCCAGGTTGATGCTCTCCACCTTGTGGCCGATGAATTTCTCCACCGGCCCGAGCAGCCAGCGCGTGTTAAAGGCCACCCCCTCGAACATGGCGCGGATCAGGTCGGCGCGGGTGTTGTGCAGCGACAGGTTGTAGACGCCCGCCCGCAGGGTGCGCTCGTCCACCGGGGCGCGCTCGCCCCAGATCCAGGGGGTGTACAACACGCCGT
>CAYNDI010000262.1:0-3124 GCA_964395955.1 uncultured Dehalococcoidaceae bacterium | reverse complement strand
GCTATTGTTTTATCCCCCAGAAGATTTTCCTGTCTACAGAACGATACTCCCGAAAATGCCCGGAACGCTCGGCCTTTTCCACTTCTTTTCTGAGTCGATTTACCCCTTCAGTAAAGGCGTCAGGGTCATTATCCTTTATCATCTTAAGCACAGAATCGATGCTGGTATTTTCAACGCTTTCAAGGAGAGCCCGGTTAATCAACCTCGGGGCGTCTCGCTTTATAACCTGTGGTTTTTCAAAAGAAAATCCGGCGTCAAAAAACATCTGTCTTAACTGCGACAGGGTGGGATATCTTTGCTTATCGTAGTCGTATTTCATCGGGAAGAACTCATCCAGTTGATGGTTTTCCAGGTCTTCGATAGTCACCTGGTACATGAAGTGCCCGGACCCTTTCCGGGTGACTCTGGCAATGTCATTGAGAACACCCTGCTGGTCTGCCAGGTGGTGCAAAACCCAGGCCATATAACTGAGGTCGATGCTTTCCGATTCAAGAGGTAGAGGAGACCTATCGAAGTCGGCCTGCACCGGAATGACCCGCTCGCTTATCTCACCTTTTTCCACCCTCTCTTTAAGCAGGTCCAGCTGGTCGGATGATTTATCACAGGCAAGAATCTTATATCGAGAGATTCCGGCAACATCAAGGCGGTTTTCAATGAATTCGGTCTGCTGACCGGAGCCGACACCAAGTTCCAGAATGGCTAAAGACCGACTCAAATGGATTTTGTCGAGTCCGGCATGGGAAACAACAAATGCCGCGAATCTAGGTGTCCCCTTCCTGGCCCGGGAGTATGCCCGGCTGAGTCCTTCGTACGAATGGGTTATTTCCATTCTCACATCTCTTTAGCGTCATTCAAGACCGGTCAGGTACTCTCTCAGCCATCGTAGAGCCGCTTCGGCGGCGCTTTGCTTGTTCTTTTCACGGGTGCCGTGGAACTCATGTTTACGGTTGAAGACGCCGTCTTTATGGGCAAGACCGAGATAGAAAAGCCCTACAGCTTTACCCGGCGTGGCGCCGCCCGGTCCGGCGATGCCCGTATCCGCAATGCAGATATCGACCGAAAGCAGCTTTCTTCCCCCGGCCGCCATCTCTTCGGCGACCTGCGGGCTGACCGAGCCGTATTTCTCCAGCGTCGCCGGTTTGACGCCGATAATGTTGATTTTAGCCTCGTTGGCGTAGGAGGTTACCGACCCCTTAAAGTAATCAGAGCTGCCGGGGACGTTGGTGATAAGGTGGGAAATCAGGCCGCCGGTGGCGGACTCCACCGTACCCAGAGTCAGGCTTTTCCGCCGCAGCAAGTCCCCGATTTCATATAACAGACGTGCCATGTTTAAATATACCTCTCCATTAGACTAAACAATAAATTATCGAACTCATCAGGTTTACTTTTGTCGATTCTGGTAACAATCCGGGCGACCTCCCCGTAACGCGCGGTGTCACTAAGGTCATCAAGTCTTTCGTATAAGCCGAGACGGCGGCCCAGTTTATAGTTATCCCTGTCATCCTGCGATAGCGCCTGAAAACGACTGATAACCGCCAGTATCTTCTCTTTGTCCCCGGGCAGCCGGCCCTCGACCTCCGGCAGCAGATTCATCATGTGGTCGCTGACGACCTGCGCCTGGCAATCGAGGTGTTCAATCATCAGCTTGATTTCCCCGACAATCTCTTCGTCCGTCAGCCTGACGAATTCCCCGCTGACAACGTCGTTATGCAGGAGCATCCTGGGCTGGACGGTAAGCGTGCGCAGTCGGATGAAACCGGGATTAATCTCATTGAGCACCCGGGCCGTCTCCAGCGCATGCTCGCGCCACCATTTTTCCCCGCCCGCCCCCGGCATAACGTAAGTACAAAGGGAGATGCCGGAAGCCATCACGTTCTTGCCCCCGGCAATATGGTCGGCGGCGGTGACGCCCTTGTCCATGAACGCCAGGACGGGGTCGTAGCCGGACTCCACCCCCATGTGAAGACGGGAGAGTCCAGCCTGATGCAGGTCTTTCAACTCGGTTAAAGTCTTTTGTGAGGCGGTTTTTGAACGAGTATAGCTGGTAATGCGGTCGATACCGGGGAAGGTCTCCTTGAGGTACTTTAGCACCTCGATAAGACCGGGGGTCTTCATAATCAGGGTGTTGGCATCCTGGAGGAAAGCACTTTTACCGCCGGCGTACATCCAGAGGGCAACGTTGTGGGAGGCATCATCAGGGGCGGTGTTATAGACCGTCGCCGCCGTTTGACGGACATCACCGCCGGATTTATTAGCAAGCTCGATAATCTCATCGTGAACAGCTTTGGCTATATCAATGTCCCGCTTGATTTCCTCAATAGAACGAAGCTCAAATTTAGTCCCCTTATAGATGGGACAGAACTTACAACGATTCCAGGGGCAGTTGCGGGTGACGCGTATCAGCAGTGAATAAGCCTCACTCGGTGGGCGGATTGGCCCCAGTTCGTAGGACTCCGTCAGGACATTATTCATAACCATTCGAAAACATTAGTCTTGATAAAATCGAAGTTGTGGGTTACCTTACCGGCGCCGGACACAATGCCCATATGACCGGGCAGCAGATGTTCGACATCAAGCCGGGATAGAGCCTCGATGGACTTTTTAAGGTCTTCGGCGTTACCGCCGGGGAGGTCGACGCGCCCGGTGTTCATCTCGAAAATCACGTCGCCGCAAATAAGCACTTTGTCCTGCCGGTTATAAAAGCAGACGCAGTCCGGCGAATGTCCCGGAGATACAATCATCTCGAACACGGTACCATCGTTGGCGAGAGTAGTATCCTCCAGAATATAGTCCTCGGTAAACTCACCCGGCTCAAGGCCGAAAATCCGGGCGCCGTCAACGACCACCAGTTGATAATTATTCTTCTGGACGGGATGCATGGCAATACGGGCTCCGGATAGCTCTTTAAAAGCCCGGTTGGCGCTGCAGTGGTCGATATGGAGGTGCGTATTGACGATAACGCCGATATCCGCGGGGTCGATGCCGTCCTGCTTTAAACCATTAATACGCCCCTGAATAAAATCCGCGTTACCGGGGTCGATAATAATGCCGGGCTTGCCCCCGATGACATAGGTATTGCAGTCCAGCATCCCCTGTTCCGGATAGGAATATAGATTATTTCCCA
>CAYNDI010000261.1:0-3154 GCA_964395955.1 uncultured Dehalococcoidaceae bacterium | reverse complement strand
GCTCCCCGAACCAACACGAAAAGGCCTTGAGCCGCCGCGCCTTGACATTATAGTAGCCGCAGGAATGGATAAGCGAGGCCAGTTCCTCGTCGGGCAGAATTCGTATTGATTGAGGGGACAGCTTTCCGGCGGATTTGAGATTGGCGATTGCCTTTTCCACGTTGGTCCAGGCGGCGGACTGCGTTAGAATCGCTCCGACGATTACCTCGAAGGGCTCTTGTGCCGGCCACCAGTGCTGCGGGCCGTATTCGGTTAAGAGACGCTGATAAATATCGAGCAGAGTCCGCTTTATTTCTTTTTCATCCATGACGGTACTCTGGCTTTATCCACCGCATCGATTCCCGGTATATACGGCTTGATATCAAGAACCGGTGTGCCGTCGATGGCATCCAGCCCCCGGACTTTCAGTTTATTGCCGTCGCGCTCCAGAAGCGCTACCAGGGTTTTACCTAAAGCGTTGGGGCGGTCCGGGGAGCGGCTGGCGAAAACGCCGACGGGCGTGGGACCCGTCCGGAAGCGGGGGATGACTTTCATCGGAGCGGGTTTACGGGATTTATGCATGTAGTAGATGACAATGATGTGGGAGAATTCCTCCAGGTCGTCCAGCCCCTCGGCAAATGCCGGGTCGAAGACGATTTCGGCGACGATATCTTTGGCGTCCTGCCGTCCGCGTTCTTTTATCTCACTACGGACGGTACCGATGGCTTTCAGAGTTATTTCCGGCAGTTCTGCGGTCATTTGGTGTCGGCCAGCGGCGTTAGTGTCAGCAGTTTCTTGGCAATCCCCGGGTATTTGGCGATAAACATCAACTCATCTTCTACCAGTGGTTTTTGCGATTCTACGTTGGCGTAACGTACCAGTTCCAGGATTTCGTTGGCTTTTTCCCGATCGGGGAATTTGATGGGAACCTCCAGTTTGCTCATCACATGGCTGAATCCCGATATGCCACCGTATTCCCCCGTTGATATTTCCCGGCCGGACTCAACAAACTCCGGGTCGCCCCGGCCCAGTTCTTCGTAGTCGTATAGCTCGTAGTTTTCCGGGTCCTTTAAAACGCCGTCGGCATGGATGCCGGATTCGTGAGCGAAAGCGTTGGCGCCGACGCCCGGTTGGTTAATGGGGATGGGCACGCCGAAAGCGTAGCTGACAAACTTGGCTATCTTGTAGGCCATGGATAGATTAACCGGTCCGCCCAGTTCGTACTTTTTAGCGATATCCTTTGATTTCCTGGCGGCCAGGATGATGGCAATCAGGTCGGCATTGCCGGCCCTTTCCCCGATGCCGTTGATAGTAGTATTGATATAAGCGTCCTGACCACCGTCGATAGCGCCGATAGCCCCGGCAATCGAATTGGCCACAGCCATACCCAGGTCGTTGTGGCAGTGAAGCTCGATGGGTAGTCCGATTTTTTCCGCCATGGTCCTGGCGTTTTCGTAGATGGTAAACGGATTATCATAACCGAGTGTATCGCAGTAGCGGACCCTGTCGGCGCCGTGTTCTTTACCGGCCAGGCCGAACTCGACGAGGTAATTAATGCCCGTCCTTGAGGCATCCTCGGCGTTGACCCCGATAGATTCGGCGCCGTTGGCGCGGGCGGTATCAACCGCATCGGTCATGTCGTTAATGATGTCGTCATGAGTCTTGCGTCCCTGGAACTTGCCGTTTATCATCTGGTCTGACGTGGAGATAGAAAGGTTGAGGTGGTTAATATTAGGTACATTGCGGAAAGCCGCTTCGACATCACTGGACATGGCTCTTAACCAGCCTCCGAGGCGGAGTGGTTTAATAACGCCTAATTCGGCCAGCTCCAGGTTGGCTCTAAGATAGTTAATTTCATGCCGGGTGGTGGGGAAACCGAACTCGGACTGAAATACTCCCATTTCATTCAGGTATATATTTATCATCGTCTTTTCCAGCTTGGAAAGGCCGAGTCTGGCTGTCTGTACACCGTCACGATTAGTTACATCCATAAGATAAATCTTGGGCATTCGTTCCTCCCACCATGCAGGTAGGCCGCATGGCTTTCCAGTTACCTACACAACCCTAATCTAATATTAGCATATAGCTGAAAGGTCAGACAAATAAGTATCGGCAAAAATACGGAAAATGTCAAGTCTTCTTTGACCACCGTTTGACACTTACAAGAGCGGGTGATAGATTATTGATACAATCAGTTTTACTTTAACATTATGAATGTCGGCGTTACCAAAGTCAGCCTGCGCCTGCCGGAAAATCTGTCCCTCAAAGGGAAGCGGCAGGTATTAAAATCAATCACCAGCCGGGTGCGGAATAAGTTCGATGTCGCCGTTGCCGAGGTGGATGATAACGATAACTGGCAGCTGGCTACTATCGGTATTTGCTGCATCAGCAACAACAAACGGCACTCCAATCAGGTCCTGTCCAGGGTGGTCAACTTCATCGAAGGCGCCCGCTTCGAGGCGGAAATTCTCGACTACGAAATCGAATTAATAGACGTGTAACCCGCCCTCTCTCTTCAAGGGAGAAAGACGATAAAAAGTCAGATAAAAGGCAAATGAACTTTCATCCTCTCCCTTTCGTAAAGGGAGAGTTAGAGAGGGATTTTATACAGGGGTCGTTATGGAAATCCAGGCTTTCCTCAATCATATCCGCTCACAGTCCGGTTATGACAATCAGATTGCCCATATCGAGCATATTGCGCCGCGCCGCGCCGCCTACGGTAAACTCGGTGAGCCTTTAGCCCCGGCCCTCCAGGACTGCCTGGACGCTAACGGACTGTCGCGTCTGTATGCCCACCAGACTCAAGCGGTCAATCATGTGCGTGCCGGCAGGAATGTTATCATTGCCACCTCCAGCGCCAGCGGCAAGACTCTGGTCTATAACATCGCCGTGATGCAGTCGGTACTCACCGACCCCGCCACCCGCGCTGTTTTTCTTTTCCCCACCAAGGCCCTCGCCCAGGACCAGCTCCACAAACTGCACGAATTCTTTACCCCCGACCTGCTTCCGGTGGAAGGTATCGCAACCTACGATGGCGATACCCCGCGCTCGGAGCGAGGCGACGTTAAAAAGTACGGGCGTATCATCCTGACCAACCCGGATATGCTCCATGTCGGCATCATGCCCCAGCACCAGTCGTGGGCGTCCTTATGGCGGCATCTCAAATACGTGGTCG
>CAYNDI010000260.1:0-3180 GCA_964395955.1 uncultured Dehalococcoidaceae bacterium | reverse complement strand
CTGGTAGCAAAAGTGCTCGGTGACAGGAGTAATGAAGCCGATGGTGCCGTTAGCGCCGGGCAGACGGAAATACCTGGCAGGACCGTTGCCGACATCTACCTTCCAGGGCTCCAGCGCACCCAGCGATTCAATGCGTTTTCTCATTTCGCTGACGGGAAAGAGCCTGGTGGCAATCGGTTCTTCGCCGTTGACGGGCATATGCTCGATGAAACGCACGTGCCAGCCATCGTTGATGGTCTTCCGGGCAAAATCGGGGAGCTCATCGTCATTAACCCCCGCCATGACAACAACGTTGATTTTCACGGGGTCGAGTCCGGCCGTATGGGCGGCTTCAATGCCGCGGAGGGTATCTTCTAGTTCACCGCAGCGGGTAATCTGGCGGAACCTCTCCGGCCGGAGGGTATCTAGGCTGATATTGACTCTGCGCAGGCCGGCTTCCTTAAGCTCGGTAGCGTATCGCGCCAGTAAAATTCCGTTAGTCGTTAGAGAAATATCGTCGATAGTATCAATACCCGCCAGCATTTTAACGAGGTCGGCAACTCCCGTCCTGACCAGGGGCTCGCCGCCGGTAATCCTGATTTTATTAATGCCGAGTTGAGCGGCAACATTCGCCACGGTGTATATTTCCTCATAAGTGAGGATATCGCCGTGGGACATCAGGTTGACGCCGTCCTCCGGCATACAGTAGACGCAGCGCAGGTTGCAGCGGTCCGTCACCGAGATACGCAGGTAGTTTATAGGGCGCTGAAAAGAATCTGAAATACCGGTCATAAAAGTACCTTCTAAGGGGTATTATACAGGAAAACGCTGTAGCAAGCCAGAAGAGAGAAGGAGTGTTTGATATATTGCGGTAAAGAGTTTAGAATGATTCGGCGCAAGGGAATGAAAATATTTGGACATGGATACACTAACTCAGGAAATAAGACAACAAGCCGGAGACCTCTCATTTTCCGGAGTGGTCGCGATATTCCGGGGGGAAAAGGCGTTATACCGGGAGGCGTTCGGGTACGCGGACATCGCCAATAAAAGAAAAAACAACGTTAAAACGAAGTTCGCCATCGCTTCCGGGACGAAGTTCTTCACCGCCCTGGGCATCGGCATCTTAATCGACGCCGGAAAGCTGACGCTGGATACGACTGTTCACGATATATTTCGTCAGAACTTGACTTATATAGACTCCGAGGCTACTATAGCCCAACTTTTAACACATACCTCCGGCATATATGACTACTATGACGAAGACCTGGACATAGACCTGGAGAATTACCACGTAGATATCCCGTGGTACCGACTGGAAACGCTAGCCGATTACCTGCCGCTGTTCGAGAATAAGAAACCGAAATACTCACCCGGCGAACGCTTTTCCTATTCGAATGGCGGGTTCATCTTTATGGGTGTCATCATCGAACGTATTACCGGGGAGTTGTATCGCGACTATATACGCGAGCACCTGTTCGCTACGGCGGGCATGGGTGATTCCGGGTATTACGCCTTTAACCGGCTGCCGGAAAATACGGCATACGGCTATAAAAAGAGCCGGGACGGCGTCCCCGAGACCAATATCTACAATCTACCGGTGCGGGGAGCGTCCGACGGAGGAGCCTATACCACCATAACTGACCTTCATAAGTTATGGAGAGCTTTATTAGATAACCGGATTCTTTCTAAAAAACTTACCGAAACGTTTCTGACCCCTCACGCCAATATCGAGGGCGATATAGAGTACGGCTACGGTGTGTACATAACCGGGTTCAAAGAAAAGGACATGTTTTTTATCGTGGGTGGGGACGCGGGGGTAGGTTTCGATTCCCGCTATATCCCGGTAAAAGAACTACAAATAACCATCATATCCAACCATACTGACGGCGAAGAAAAAATAAGAGATGTGATATATTCCGGGCTGGAGAAGATTCTGTAGCCGTCCGGGCTAAGCTGTGAATGACGCGAGGGTGGTCAGGGTGGGAAAAGATATAAAACGAGGGGAGGGGCAGAAAAAATGGCGCTGGATATCAAAACCGTACTAAAAAGCATTGTGAACTGCTATCTTTTAAAGACCGCTACCGGCTTTGTGCTTATAGACACGGGCCTTTCTTTTCAGCGCGGCGCTATTAAAAAAGCACTGGACCGGGCGGGGTGTAAGCCCGGAGACCTAAGGCTTATAGTGATAACACATGCCGATTTCGACCATACCGGGAACTGCGCCTGGCTCAAGAAAAAGTACGGCGTAAAGATAGCTATCCACCGCGAAGAAGCTAAAGCGGTCGAAACCGGGAGGATGCTTCTGAGTCGGAAAACTCAATGGGGAGTTTTTTCACGGGTGATGATATACCTGGGGGGACTGCTGATTTTCCGCCGGTTCAAGCCCGATGTATACCTTAAGGACGGGGACGATTTGTCACGGTACGGACTGGACGGCAGGGTTGTGCATATACCGGGGCATTCCAGGGGTTCCATCGGGGTGCTTACCGGAGACGGCGACGTCTTCTGCGGCGACCTTTTAACGAACAATGGCAGACCGAAAAGGAACGCCCTTATCGACGACGCGGCGGAGATGGACGCCAGCATAGAGAGGCTTCAAGCTCTTAACGTCAAGACCGTTTATCCCGGGCACGGCAAGCCTTTTAAAATGGAAGAGTTATTAAAGAATATCCGGTAAATATCAAAACTCATCGCTTTACAAATCAATTCACACCTTCGGCTGAAAGCCATTTACAGCAAAAGAAGTCAAGATATACATATTTCTATTGTTTTATACTTAACCCGAGAGGTGAGAACACGAACAACCGGGAAAACATAGATGCCGTGCAACGTATGCAGGACTATATCGAACGGCATATGACGGAGGCGATAACCCTGCGCAGGCTGGCTAAAGCGGCCGGGTACTCACCGTGGCACGCCGCGAGGATTTTTAAGGAACTGACCGGAAAAACGCCTTTCGAATATATCAGAGAGCTGAGGCTATCGCGCGCGGCCTTGAAGCTCAGGGATAACGATACCAGGATCGTTGATGTCGCTTTCGATTTTGTATTCGATTCGCATGAAGGATTCACCAGGGCGTTTTCTCGTCAGTTCGGCATGAGCCCGCGGGATTACACCAAAAACAAGCCGCCGCTAAAGCTTTTCATGCCCAGCCGGATTCGTGACTATTACCTCATGCTGCAAAAAGGAGAGGAGATTATG
>CAYNDI010000259.1:0-3191 GCA_964395955.1 uncultured Dehalococcoidaceae bacterium | reverse complement strand
TAACCTTTGGCAGCTTGAGGTCAAGGAGGACTAAATCCGGCTTGGGATTGGCCTCTCCATCGGTATAATCGCCGCGGTTAAAAAGGAAATCGAGCGCTGCCTGGCCATCTGTAGTCAAAAATAAGTGTGGATGCAGCAGTCCATTCTCCAGGGCTCGTTTCATAAGTACAGCATGCTCCTCGGTGTCCTCCACCAGCAATACGTTCGGCTCTCGTTCCTTGGTCATTTTTCTTCCCTTCTTCCTGCCAGTTTGCCCAGGCGTTTTACGATCTCTGCACCGGACAGGGGCTTTTTGATATAGGCCTTGGCCCCTGCCCTGACAGCTTCAACGATTATATCCGGGTCATCCATGTCCTCCGGTATCAGCAGGACGACCGCCGCGGAGGGATTACCTGTTATCAATTCGCGCACTACCTCAATGCCATCGATGCCTTTCAATGCCAGGTCTACCAGGGTGATATCAGGGTGATATTGAGCAAACTTTTCCAGGGCCTCTTGACCATCTTTGGCTACCGCAACTACATCAAATCCGAGCGTGTCCAGCGTATCGGTAAGGAGGATTCGTGTAAAGGTAGCGCTGTCGGCTAGAAGTACTTTAGTTTTTCCCATTTATTTCCTCTTTACCATTACCATTTTGTTTGGGTAACGTAAAACACATCGTGGTTCCCTGCGGCGATTGACCCGGCTGTACCCATATCCTTCCCCCGTGTGCCTCGATGATTTTCTTCGCAATCACCAGACCGATACCGCTCCCTTCACCATTAGCTGTCCCCCGGTAGAAGAGACCAAAGACCTTTTCTGCCTCGCTCGCGTCAATCCCGCTCCCGTTATCACTCACAAAGTAGACTATTTCATCCTCCGAAAGCCGGCTACCTATCTCGATTCTCAGGGGAACGGCGCTATCCCGGTACTTAATGCTGTTCTGGACAAGGTTGGTCAGCACCTGCTTTATCCGCATCCTGTCCGCGTTTATCCTGGGGAATTTATCCGCCAGGGAAACAGTAGCCTCGACCGAGTTGAATTGCTCGGTAAATTCTGTAATCACTTCCCTGGCGATTTTGCCAAAAGAAACGTTTTTAGACAGCTTTATTTTGTACCCGGCGCGGGAATACTCCAGGGTACTGTCCAAGAAATCCTGCATCTTCCTGACCCCGGACTCAAGCAGGTGGATATCCTCCTCCACGTTCTCCGCCCTCCGGTTATTCAGGTCCTCCCGGAGGAGGCGGCTGAAGCCTTCAATGCTTACCAGGGGACTTCTTAAATCGTGAGCGATACCGTAGCTGAATGCTTCCATCTCGCTGACTTTTACCTGAAGCTGCTGGGTAAGCCTTTCCCGTATTTCCTGAGCCTTAAACTGGGCCTTCTTGCGCTCGGTGATGTTGCGAATGTTGCATTGAATCACTTTTTTATGTTCAACGTCGTAGACATTACTGACAAATTCCACATCAATCAGTCTGCCGTCCTTCGCCTGGAGCGGCAGGTCTTCGTAGCGAATGTAGTTCTTGAGGTGCAATACCTCAAAAGATGACTTGGCCTGCTTAATGTCTTTAAAGGCTCCGATTTCCCAGAGGTTCTTTCCCAGTAACTCTTCCCTGGTATATCCGAGTGTTTCAATTAAGAAAGGATTAACATCCTCGATTTCACCGCTCTCCCCGTCTAGAATCAATATCCCGTCTCTGGCTGTTTCAAAAAGCCGTCGATAGCGAATTTCAGAAAAATTTACCGCTGCCTCCGCCCGTTTGCGCTCGATAATATCCTCCGCCAGTTCTTTTGTTTTACGTTTAACCTGGTATCTCAGGATTAGACTTCCTCCAGCTAGCAATAATACCAGCCCTCCAACGCTTATCATCAGCCATTTAACCCATCCGGGAATCATGGGTTTCTCGACAGGTTTTTCTCCGAACCACTTTTCTAAGGATTGGTAATAAATAGAGTATCCGTCTGCTCTCAGTTGCTTCACATGGTAGTCAATTCTTTCAATCAGATACGGTTCTAAACTTGACTCCTGTGGAAACGCGAAGTAAAGAAGCGCCGGCTGGAAAATGATAGCGGTCTTCACAACATCGAAATCATCTTCGTGGAGATTAGCAAAGTCCTTGCTAGCCACTCCCGCATCAGCTTCTTTATTTTCCACCAGTTCAAATACCTTAAGATAACTATCCACTTCAATGAAAGTACAATTGATGTTAAAAGCCCTGACAAGATTCTCTATGCCGTCCGGTCCTACAAAATTGATACTGCCTTTTAAAACGGCAATGGTTTTCCCTTCGAGGTCAGGAATGGACTGTATATCAGACCCTTTTTGTACATACACCCTTGACCAGCTTGCATACACGGTCTCATTTGAAAAATCGTATGTTTTATCTCTTACCTCAGAATAGGCAACATCCGGCATTATATCTATTTCATTTTTCTCTAACATTTCCAGACATTCAGTCCAGCTACCGTGTACGTACTCTATTTTCCAACCTTCTTCTGTTGCGATATACTTCAAAATATCCGGCCAGAACCCTGATACATTTCCTTTGTCATCGGTGAAAATTTTAGGCTGGTTCTCGTATACTCCCACTTTTACTGTTATGGAATCATTTGCAGAGACAGCAATGCAGATGCAGGAAGCGTAAAGCATTAACAAACAAAGAAACATAATGAAAAGTCTTTTCATGTATTTATCCTTTCACATGCTTTGCTGTGTAAAATCACCATTTTATTCTTCCTGATGGGATATGGTCATTTTGTACTTTATCAGGAATTGAACGAAATCATCCCTGTTTATCCGGTAATGACCCTTCGGAAGCCTGAATGCAGGCAAGCGGAGTTCTTCAATCCAGTTCAGTACCGTAACCGTACTCACCCCGCAATGTTCGGCAATGAAACTGGTGGTAACATATCTGGGACACCATTGCTTTTCTCTTGCCTTCAAGCCAGTCTCCTCATCATAGTTTTGCTGGATTTTATATATCTTGTAATTATTAAGTATCTGACATATCTGGTGATTTTTACGTATTTACTCTATATGATATAAATCACATTTGTGTCATAAAATGCCCGCAGAACCATACAAATATGTCACGTTTGGAAAAGGGTGAAGCGATAGGCTGTAAGTTCAGCTTCGGGTATAAAAATGGAGCGATAGCGTATAGTGAATTCCAAACGAGCTGGTTCTTGAAATTTCACCTTATGACTTTTTG
>CAYNDI010000258.1:0-3216 GCA_964395955.1 uncultured Dehalococcoidaceae bacterium | reverse complement strand
GGGCGGACTATATTGCGGCTTTTTTCAAGAATATCGACTGGAAAGCGGTAGAGAGTCGGATAAAGTAGGTCCTACTCGAAAAGCTCCATGATATGCCTGACCTGCTGGGGTTTACCATGGCGGGTGAGGCTGTCAATAAGCTGTATCTGGCAGCCGGGGCAATCGGTCACGACGACATCGGCACCTGTCGCCGCAATATCGTCGACTTTTTTAGCGGCGATTTTCTGCGATAAATCGTAAAAATTAATGCTGAAGGTCCCGGCCATGCCGCAGCAGCGGTCGGCATTCTCCATCTCCACATATTTTATATCCGGCAGTGATTTTAATATTTTCCGGGGCTGCTCCTTAACCCCAAGGTAGCGCCCCAGGTGGCAGGGCTCGTGCCAGGTCACCGTTTTACCCTTGAACTCGTCCGCCACGCGGTAGGCGGAGGCGGGCAGCTGGGCAATATCCACCAGGAACTCGGTGATATCTTTAATCTTACCGGCGAACCGCTCATAAAGCTGCTTACGCTCCTCGTTGTCCGCCAGGAATTTGGAATAGTCCTTCATCGCCGAGGCGCAGGTGGCGCAATCGGTAATAATATATTCGAGGTTCTTAAAAGCCTTTACGTTAGCATCGGCCATTTTGCGTCCGGTGGCGAAATCACCCGCCCCGAGGAACACCGGAGCGCCGCAGCACCCCTGCCCCCGCGGCACTACCACCTCGACGCCATTTTTAGTCAGGAAGGTGATTATCTTTTTCCCCAGCTCGGGAAAAACGAAGTCCGTCATGCAGCCGGTGAAATAGCCGACGGTGTACTTTACCTCAACACCGGGAGGGGGACTGTTTATCTCCGGTACGGACTGTCTTAAGAACTTCGGTGCTATCGATGGTATATGGCGGCCTTTACCGAGAGCGGAAAGGAAAAATGACAGGTGCCGTATCGTACCCGAGGTCTTCGGCAGAAAGATACCCTGAAACCAGGAGGCGAAACGCACTACCCAGCCGAAAAGGCGACGCCGCGGCAGCAGCCAGCGAAAAATAAGATTATAAGGGAAAGATATACCCTTACGACTTACCTTGTCCGCGCGGGCGGCGGTAATCACCGAAGGCACCTGGGTCCCGGCCGGACAGTTCTGAGTGCAGGTCAGACAGAGCGTGCATTTATTAAGCTCCTCCTCCATTTCGTCGGTAAGGGTGAGGTCGCCGTCCAGCAACGCCCGGATAAGCATGATTTTACCGCGCGCCACCGACGACTCGATGTGTTCCTCGCGGTATACCGGGCAGGAAGAGATGCAGAAGCCGCACTTGGTACAGCGGTCGAGTTCTTCTTTGAATTTTTCTACCTGGGTATAATCGAGGTCGGTTTTCATATTACTTTTTTGTCAGGACACCTCTCCGCCCCTGGATTCCGGCTTCCTCTGGAATGTCATTTCAGGGGGTCGAAATCAGGACTGGCTTTCACGGGGTGTTTCCTCCCGGATTTTACCACTTACTCCTGTCATTGCGAGGAGTCCCGATATAGTCGGGGCGACGAAGCAATCCGCTATACATGTTACACAATTAATGAACCCTGCATTCACTTGATATTATTATTCCTCCCAGATTTTACCACTTACTCCTGTCATTGCGAGGAGCCCCGATATAGTCGGGGCGACGAAGCAATCCGCTATACATGTTACACAATTAATGAACCCTGCATTCACTTGATATTATTATTCCTCCCAGATTTTACCGGGGTTGAGGATATGGCGGGGGTCGAGTATATCCTTTATCTGCTTCATAATATCGATAGCGGCCGGGTCCATGGCCTGCTTCAGGAAGCGCCGCTTCTCCAGGCCGATGCCGTGCTCGCCGGAAAGCACACCGCCCAGCGAAAGGGCGGCACTTATTATCTCGTCGACGCATTTCAAAGCGCGCTCGTAATGCTCTTTATCCCGGCTGTCCGTCAGCACCACCGGATGGAAATTACCGTCGCCGACATGCCCGGCAAAACTGATGGGGACATCATGTTTTTTTGCGCTGGCCTGGCCTATTCTGATAAACTCGGCAATCTTATCGCGGGGGACGGACACGTCTTCATTGATGATGGTGTGGGTGCGGCTGGAAATATCCGAGAAATGGGCCCTCCGCGCCTGCCAGTAACGCTCTGCCTCGGCTTTGTCCTGAGCCACCCTGACCTCTCGCGCGCGCCCCTGACACACAGCGACGACCTGTTGGGCTTCGGCGGCCACGGTCTCCGGCAGTCCGTCGACCTGGATGAGCAGGATTACCTGCGAGCTATCGAGAATCTCGTCCGGTAAAAGCCCCCGGAACTTCTCGAACGTCCAGCTATCGACGAACTCCACCTTCGACGGCAGGATGCTACCGGCGATAATCTCGGTCACCGTCTCGCCGGCCTCGGCCACATCGCTGAAAACAGCCACGACAGTCTGCTCGGCTTTGGTGGCAGGGAGTAGTCGTAAGATAATTTTAGTAATTATGCCTAAGGTACCCTCGGAGCCGGTAAAAAGCATCATCAACTCGTAGCCGGTGCGGTTCTTGGGCGTCAGGCCGCCCAACTTTACTATCCGCCCGTCCGCCAGCACCACTTCCAGGCCGAGGACGTACTGCTTGGTGACGCCGTACTTCAGGCAGGAAGGCCCGCCGGAGTTCTCCGCCACCACGCCGCCCATGGTACAGCCCGAAAAGCTCTGGGGGTCCGGCGGGAAGAAAAGGCCCTCTTTAGCCAGAGCCGCCTGGAAGTCCTGAAGGATAACGCCGGGTTCCACCGTGGCATTCAGGTTGGTCTTATTTATCTCGATGATACGGTTCATCTTAGTGGTACAGAGAACAATACCGCCGTGAATGGGTATGGAGCCGCCGCTGACATTGGTGCCGCCACCCCGCGGCGTGACCGGTATTCCGTTCTCATTCGCCAGTTTGAGGATGTCCGAAATCTGCACAGCACTCGACGGTAGAACGACCGCATCCGGCAGGTGCCGCCACATATTGGTGGCGTCGTAAGAATAGGCGACCATCGCCTCTTTAGAGGTCAGCACGTTGTCTTTACCGGCAATCCGGCGCAGGCGGTCGACAATTCCCGACGCAATCATAATTACTCCTGAATAATGCACACTCCCTACTACTACTTTACCGTTTTACTTACGCCCGTTCAAGCCGGGCGACATTACTTAATTCTCCCTCTTATCCCTCCTTACGAAGGAGGGACGCCAATACTCCAAAATCAGGCAA
>CAYNDI010000257.1:0-3222 GCA_964395955.1 uncultured Dehalococcoidaceae bacterium | reverse complement strand
CCGTCGGCGGCGCCGGGGCGTTACTCTCTAAAGCCATCATCAAATCGGAGGTCGTTGCCTATCCCGACCTCGGCCCCGAGGCTGTACTTAAACTCGAAGTAAAAGACTTCCCCGTCACCGTTATTAATGATATTCATGGCGGCGACCTGTACGTGGAGGGAAAGAAAAAATACGGGTTATAACGTCGAATAAATATTTAACATAACATGGAGGTACTCGCTATGGCTAAAACGGAATGGATAGATATTACCCTCCCCCTGGGTGAAGAAATCCCTGTCCTGCCGGCTGGCGAATATAGCGACAGTCCCGTGCCCGACCCCAGGGTCTATCGCTTTTTCGACGTGGACAAGGGTGATAAGGCCACTATGTCCCGTATCGAGATGTCCACTCACGACGGCACTCACATCGATGCCCCGCTTCACTTTATCCCCGGCGGCACGACCATCGACGCCATGCCGGTAGAGACGACCGTCGGCCCCTGCCGCGTTATCGAGATTAAAGACGAGAGACATATTACCGTAGCTGAACTGGAGCCTTATAATATCAAAGAAGGCGAACGCATCCTCTTTAAGACGAAAAACTCGCCGAAGGTTTATGCTGAAAGGGAGTATAAAGGCGATTTCGTCACCATCTCTCTGGATGCCGCTAAATATCTGGCGGCGAAGAAAATCCGGCTCGTCGGCATGGACTACCTGACCATCGCCGATAACGAGCCCACGGAAATGATAGGCTACGTCCACAGGGCATTTCTCGATAACGGTATTTTTATTATCGAAGCGTTGAACCTTGACGGTGTCGAACCCGGTGATTACGACCTTGTCTGCCTGCCACTGCGCATAGAGAAGGGCGATGCGGGCCCCTGCCGCGTCGTTATCCGGCCGATTAAAAAGGATTAGAATCGGGTGAAAAACCTTTTCTGGACACGACTTGACGAATTGATCGAATCATCGGAAATCGTTATCGACAGGCCGAAAGGCACCAGGCACCCGCGATATCCCGACCTGGTTTTTCCGCTGGACTACGGATATCTCAAAGGAACCACCGGGGGCGACGGTGATGGTATCGATGTCTGGCTCGGTACGGCGGGACACCGCCAACTCACGGCCATCGCCGGCACGGTGGATATGAAGAAAAGGGACGCGGAGATTAAGCTCATCATCGGCTGCACCGGGGAAGAAATCGGTATTATCGAAAAATGTCACAGCGGCAAGTACATGTCCTGCATTATTATCCGTCGTAAATCAGCCTGATTTTCCGGCGGACAGGGATAATCCGTAAAAAGGGAGTGGTAATGCGTTACATCATTTATGGGGCCGGAGGTATCGGCAGTATCATGGGCGGCCACCTGGCGCGTACCGGGCATGACGTCATCCTTATCGGTCGGCCGGGACATGTTAACGCTATCAAAAACCGGGGACTGCGTCTCATCACTCCGTTGGAGACCTATGTTCTTCAAATACCGGCGGTCACCGGTCCGGAACAGATAGGTCTTACCGCGGACGATGTTATCTGCCTCTGCATGAAAGGACAGGATACGGAATCCGCTCTTCAGGACTTGAAAAAAGTAAATGAAAACATGCCGATTTTCTGCTTCCAGAACGGGGTACGTAACGAGGAGATAGCCGCGCGTTATTTCTCCGATGTCTACGGTGCCATGGTACGCGTGGGTGCGGTATATATCACCGACGGTGAAGTCACCGCCCGGCGCGACCCGCCGGGATGGTACATTATCGGCAGATATCCCGCCGGGACCGACTCTTTAGTTGACGCCGTAGCCGGGGGACTGCGGGGAGCCGGTTACCTCGTCAGGACTTCGGCGGATGTCATGCCCTATAAATGGGGCAAACTTATGGCTAATCTCGGTAATGCCATCGGCGCCGTCACCGGCAGTGAATGGGGAAGCCAGCGGTCACTCTATCGCGCCGTGTTCGACGAAGCCCGGACTATCCTTGAAGAGGCCGGAATCAGGTGGATTTCCCAGGAACAGGTCGGTAAAGACTGGCCGGAAACGAGTACATCCGTACGCGGCCAACTCACCACCGAGGCCCAGAGCTCGACGTGGCAGAGCCTGGCCCGCCGGCAGGGGAGTGTTGAGACGGAGTTCCTCAACGGGGAGATAGTGCGGGTGGCGAAAAGTCTGGGGATGGAAGCGCCCCTGAACGAAAAACTGGTATCGATTACCCGGGAAATGGCAGCCAATCACAACCTGCCGGGAACATATACTATTGACGCATTAAGCGAAATGTTAGGTCTGGCTGAAGAAAAATAGGCCTCCGTCTTGAATGCCTGCTACCGGCGCGCTAAAGTAATAGTATGCACCATCACGATGAAGAGCATCGGGATTCCCTCATCGGCCGTCCGCTGAAGATAACCCTCGGCCTGGTGCTGGTTATTATGGTGGCGGAGGTCATCGGCGGCGTTTTCAGCAACAGCCTGGCCCTCCTGAGCGATGCCGGCCATATGCTGACCGATGCCCTGGCGCTGGGGCTGAGCGCATGTCTCCCGTCGCCGCCGGTGACGCGCACCGTCACCTACTCGGTTGCGGTCGACGGCGCGGTGGTGAGCGACGTGAACCAGTTCGCCGACTACGCGGCGAAGGTCCTGGCGATGGCCCAACCGATGCGGAAGCCTGTCATGGCATAGGCCTTGGAGACACCGTTAATCACGATAAGCTTTGAGTTTCCACTCAAATCTTTGGCGTATTTGTAGCAATTGATGGGTTTGCGGCCGTCAAAGATCAAGCGATGATAGATATCGTCCATGATCAGGTACAGCCCCCGTTTTTCACAGAACTCCACGATTTCTTTGATGAATTCCTCGGAATACATAGCGCCTGAAGGGTTATTGGGGCTGTTAATAATGACGGCCCTGGTATAGGAAGTCACCACTTGTTCAATATCTTGCAAACGGGGGTAAAAGGTACCGTCTTCAGGATATACCGGCACAGGAATTGCACCGCATAACTTTGCCATTTCCGGGTAACTGACCCAGTAAGGCGCCGGGTAGATGACTTCTTCCTGGGGGTTGAGGATGGCTTGCAAGCAGACCATTAGGGCTTGCTTGGCTCCTCCGGAGGCGATCACATTCTCCGGGTCCACCTTGCGTTGATAAAATTCATCGGTGTAGCGAATAATGGCTTGCTTCAACTCAGGAATTCCATCTGCCGGGGTGTAGCGGATTTCCCCGCTGTTGAGATGCCCCACTGCACTAATGATGGCATCC
>CAYNDI010000256.1:1997-3233 GCA_964395955.1 uncultured Dehalococcoidaceae bacterium | reverse complement strand
ATGATGGGTAGAATCGGGATGGCGGTGATTTGGCTGCTTGCCGTGTTATTCTTTCAGGTAGGCTGCAGTGGCCACGAGTCCGTGCTGATGAATGCATTAGATGGCCCGGAAGTGCTTCCCGGTTGGGTTTCCAGTGGGGATAGGCAGGTCTTTGATGCCGAAAGCCTCTATGAGTTGGTCAATGGTCAGGCCGATGCTTTTTTTGCCTATGCCTTTGAACAGGTAGGTGTAGAGAACTATGTAAACGGAGGCGGAACCCTTCGCCTCGAAGTCTGGCAACTGGCAACTCCAGCCGATGCCTACGGCTTGTTCAGCTCCTACCGATCTGGTGCTCCCATCTCCATCGGGCATGAGGGGGACGGCGACCCAGGTCGCAGGCTTGATTTCTGGCAGGATCGGTTCTTTGTACGCGTGTTTGCTCCTCAACCCATCCCCGATGAGGAACTGCGGGTCTTTGCCGAGGTTGTTGCTGATGCATTGCCAGCATCGCAAAGCACTCAGTACTCCGCAGGTGGCGGGCGCCCTGTCTTGGTAGAGCGCTTGCCTCGGGATGGTCTGCTCGAACGGAGCGACATATTCTTTCACCAGGAGGTCTCGATCCAGAACTATGTCTGGCTGGGGGGACAAAATCTCTTGGGTCTGAGCGCAGAGACTGATGGACTCCTGGCTCGCTACGAGACTGGAGCAGGAGTGGCGTATCTGTTCCTCGTGCAGTATCCAGGGCCAGAAGCAGCGCAATCCGGGCTGGAGGATCTTCAGGGCGGATCGATTGCCGGCTTGGTAGCTGCGCAGGTGCGTGGTGATCTGCTTGGCGCAGTGTTTGGCATGGCAAGTGAAACAGAAGCGCGTTCTCTGCTTGACGATGCTCTCGCAGTCGAATAGGCCAAGCCTGACTGCAAGAGCTTGTCTTGACAGTCGGCTGGAACATGATATAATTGAGTCACTTGCAAAAGCGGACCAGATCAATACGTGAGTGCCTCAAAGAAGCTCACCTAGAACGGATCCTGTAGCTCTTGGAAAATGCTCATCGAACTACATCGTGGATTGCACCAGGCGCCCTGGTTTGTGGATTGCACAGTCCAATTCCCGAAGCGCCCTTTTTTTCATGAATGATTGATGGGATCGACATGATTATCGACCTGGATGCGGCTCTCCTTTTAGCCATCTTGGCCACGATTTTGGTTTCTATTCCTGTCGTCGTGGTAATTGTCGCAAGGAGACGAGGGCGAACGTGCA
>CAYNDI010000256.1:0-1897 GCA_964395955.1 uncultured Dehalococcoidaceae bacterium | reverse complement strand
GTTTCTATTCCTGTCGTCGTGGTAATTGTCGCAAGGAGACGAGGGCGAACGTGCAAGCATTGTGGTGCCAAGCTTCCCCGCGGGTCAGAACGGTGTCCTGCCTGCGGAGTACCGCTCTCGTCCCGGTACGGCAGCCCACCGGTCCAACACCGCCACGGAAGCGGTACTCCGCAGATGCCCGCCGTTTCCAGAAGAGACTCGCCGGAACCGCCGGCCAAGCCGGCCGAGTTGGTAGCGGTCGAAGGGCCCTTGGCGCAGCAACACTTTCCGATTATGGCTGATGGACTCGCCATTGGTCGCCAGCCTGACAATGATATCGTGCTCGACGGGGAGTTAATGGTGTCGCGCCACCATGCCATTGTTGTTTGGGAGCAAGGCCAGAATGTTCTGTATGACCGTGACAGCGCAAATGGAACTTGGGTCAACGACCAGAGGGTGTTCCGCCATGTTCTGATTCCGGGCGATCGTATCCAAATCTGGCAGTCGCGCTTTGTTTTCGCCTATCCTGGTGCTCCTCTTCCCTCTCCGGCGCCCGCTTTTTCTCCATCAACGGTTGTCGACCGCCGCGAAGGGAGCGGTGCTCTGCAGACGGGGGAATCCTTTGCGGGCTACCAACTGGAAGGATTGATCGGCCGCGGGGGAATGTCTGAGGTGTTCAAGGCTCGGGATCGGGATGGGCAGTTGGTTGCCATCAAGATCCTGCAGCAAACCGACCCGTACCTTGTGAGCAAGTTCGTTCAAGAGGGAAACAAGATAGGCCCGCTCTTGAGGGATCATCCCAACATCATCTACGTCCACGAGTTCGGACAGGGTCCGGACGACCGGCTCTATATCGTCATGGAGTATGTCGATGCACCACCTCTACGCCGGGCCATGCGCCAGCCGTTGAGTGAGCCGCAAATCATCAAGATGATTGGACAGGTGTGCAGCGCCTTGGCCTTTGCCCATCAGAACAATGTCGTTCACCGTGATATCAAGCCGGAGAATATATTGGTCACGGCGGAAGGAAAAGCCATTGTGCTGGATTTTGGCATTGCCAAATTGACCTCAGCCTCGACTGTAACTCGCGACAAGATCGTGGGCACGCCTGAGTATATCTCGCCAGAGCAGGCCAGGGGCGAATCGGTACGACCAGCCAGTGATGTCTATTCCCTGGGCATCGTCCTGTACGAGATGTTGACCGGAAGTGTGCCGTTCATGCGACCGAATATTGACGATCCGCTCAAAGGAGCTATGGAGGTCATTCGCCAGCACCTTCAGGACCGGCCTGAACCATTGCGCACGCGGAATCCGAACGCTGATGTCTCCCGAAAGTTGGAACAGGTTACCATGCGAGCTTTGAGAAAGGACGTCAAGGATCGCTATTCCACGGCCGGGGAGATGGGCCGGGCTTTGGGCTATACGGCAAAGGACGTGGTGCTCCGCAGAGATTCGATGGAGTCGACGCTGGCTCCTGCTGGATCATCGTATCGCCAAGGGAGCGGCACTCGGCAGGCTAGTCTCTTTGTGGTCCAGGGCGCGCGTCGGGGGCAGCGCATCCCATTGGCAGATGGCGGGCTGGCCCTCGGTCGGCTTGAGCTGGATCCTTCCAATACATCCATCTCTCGCCGTCACGTGAACGTTATTTTCAGAGGTGGGACATATTGGTTGCAGGACATGTCCAAGAACGGTACGTGGCTTGACAGCCAGCGAGTCTACGGAGAGGTTCCTTTGACGCCTGGCTCTATGATCGGGATCGGAGACAATGTCTTGAAGTTGGAGACGTGATGGTTTCAGTTGTGGAAGTATGCGTGACTGGTTACCCTGCGGAGTACCGCCCCATTCGAGGCGTGGGGGGCCAGACAAACTAGGATACGAAGGAGGAACAAATGTCAGAGGATCGCACAACACCTATGCG
>CAYNDI010000255.1:0-3234 GCA_964395955.1 uncultured Dehalococcoidaceae bacterium | reverse complement strand
TTGATATACGCGGCCTGGGGCTGGCCTGTAACGCCTGCCAATCCGCGGTTGCCTGTGTTTTAATTTTCTGGAAATCCATTGTTTCCTCCCGAATATTCTTTAACCCGGTTGTTCCGCTGTCAAAGAGTGCGATTTCTTTGAATCAAGTATCTCCCGTACTTTTTCAACCGTAACGTTACCGTACACCCTGTCATTGACGACCATTACCGGTGCCAGAGCGCAGGAACCGAAACAGGCTACCGTCTCCAGTGTGTATTCACCGTCCGGCGTTGTTTCGCCGTCTTTGATACCCAATCGGCTCTCCAGTTCGTCCAGCAACCTCGGCGCTCCCTTGACATAGCAGCCGGTGCCGCGGCATACCTTAATGACATTACGGCCCACGGGCACGAACTTAAACTGGGCGTAGAACGTGGCTACACCGAAGACAGAGCATTCCGGAACATCAACAAACTCGGCTATGAGACTCATCGCCTCCTCAGGCAAATAGCCGAAGACCTGCTGTACCTGTTGCAGAATCGGAATAAGCTCGGCTTTGTCCCCTGCATAAGATGCCAGAACTTCGTTCACCTTCTCGGCTATATACGCTTTATCTTGTTCGATTACCGCAACCTTATCTTCTTTCACTTCTGTCATACCTATTTGATACCCCGCTTTCTTACCACTTCTCCTGTTGAAGACGGCACCAGATCCAGGTACTCAACCTTTTATCTAATTTGCCGCACCAGGCTTCTATACGCTTTATGTCTCCCGAGGCGAGGGCTGCCCTTTCCTCCGATGTCAGTTTGTACTCTTTAAGTGCGTTGGCCGGGTTCTCGGCCAGTCTTGCCAGAAACTTGTGGTCATCCGCAGCTCGACCTAATATCTCAAGGATAGCTTCTTTACCAGAGGAAGATTCCTCTTCTTTAATCTCAATAGCCTGGCCTGCCAGGTCTTTTTCCAGTTCATCAAGAACCGTAGAGATGCTGATAAAATTTTCGTCCTGCGCACTCTCCATAAATATCACCTCCCTTGGCTACCTCTACTTCTATGGTAACAGCAATCTGAGCCTGTATAATCCAGCTTCTGGCTTAATCACATCTGCCACAATGGCCTATTTTTAGACTAAGCCATTTGTGCAGTTCGTGCCTCCAGGCAGCTGACCCTTTGAACTATAGTTGGCATAGAACTATAATATTAAAGACGGCATTAAATATCCGACCAAGGTATGCTGATGAATAAAATCAAAGTACTGATTGCCGACGACCATGCCCTGTTCCGTGAGGGAACCCGCAATCTTATTGAACAGGAGAAAGATATGGAGGTCATCGGCGAGGCCAGCGACGGTGAAGAGACGGTCAGACTGGTTACCCAGCTTAAGCCTCATGTTGTCTTGATGGATATCGCCATGCCCGTAGTTAATGGCATCGAAGCCACCAAGCAGATAAAAACCAGATTCACCAAAACCGCTGTGTTGATTCTGACCGCCTATGAAAATGACCAGTATATCGTGGCGTTGCTGGAAGCAGGCGCCGCCGGATACCTCTTGAAAGATGTAAGCGGCAGAAATCTGGTAAACGCCATACGTGCCGTATTCGACGGTGAAGCTATTCTTCATCCGTCTATTGCCCAGAAGGTCTTCAGCCACTTCGGAGCCACCAGCCGGAAATCGGAAGAACCGACTGAGCTAGCCGAACTCACCGAGAGAGAAATGGAGATATTAAAGCTGGCAGCCCGCGGCATGAGCAATCAGGATATCGCCACCCATCTTTATCTGAGCCGACGCACCATACAGTCGCACTTGACCAATATCTTCCGAAAGATGGATGTAGGCTCGAGGACCGAGGCTGTCTTACAGGCTTTGAGAAAAGGCTGGCTGGGCCTGGACGATTTAGCATAGCATCCGGGCGACAGGACTACGTTATTGAAAAAGTATTTCAGGGTTCCGCATTTCTGGATTATTCTGGCTATTATGACCTTCGGAGCCCTTATCTATTATGCCGACCGGATTCCGTTACTATACACATTATTTCCTGACGCACCTATGCAGCTCGCCCGGTATTCAACATACCGTATCCTCTCCGTTATCCCGGTAGCTTATGCCGCTTTTGCTTTCCGGTGGCAGGGCGGTGTCATAACGGCGGTATTCATCAGCCTGGCGCTCGTACCGCGCGCCGTATTTTTTTCCGAACAGGTATCTGAAGCGGTAACTGAGACCATAGCCTTCTTTTTCATAAGCCTGCTGGTAACCTGGCTTATTCATCGGCAGCAAAGGGCGTTCGACCAGCTGGAAAAGGTCAAGGAGGAACTCCAGGGAAATGTTGAGGTTATTAAAGAAAATGAAAAAAGGCTGGCCTCGCTCAACCGAATATCGAGCACCGTCTCCGAATCCCTGGAGCTGCAGACCGTTTTAAACAATGCTATTGATAATGTAGTTGATGTTATGCAGGCTGATGTCGCCTGGATATTTATTCTGGAGGAAAAAAGCGGCGAACTCTCTCTGGCGGTTCACCGCGGCTCCGCCGAAGAACTCTCTCGCGGCGTGGACAGATTAAAGGTAGGAGAGGGTTTCAATGGCACTGTCGCCCAGACGGGCCAACCTCTCTTCGTCGAAGATGCATCTAAAGACCCCAGGCTTACCAGAGAAGTAGTCAGCAAGTTCAAGCTGCACTCTACTCTTATTGTGCCGATAAGCTCAAAAAAGAAGGTAAATGGCACTTTATGCATTGCGATGCGCAGTCCCCGCCGGTTTAAGCCGGAGGAAGTTGAGCTACTGGTGACTATGGGTAATCAAATCGGCATAGGGGTGGAGAATGCCAATCTTTACCGGCAGCAGCAGATAACCACCCAGCAATTACGGATATCCGAGGAGCGCTACCGTGGATTATTTGAAAACTCAAGCGATGCTATTTTTGTCTGTTCAACAACTGCCCGGATTATCTCGGTTAATCAAGCCTGCGAGCAGTTGACCGGTTATACGGTAAAGGAACTTACCGACACGGCGATTGACAACCTTTTTGCCGGTGAAAGCAAGGACAAAGTAAAGCAACTCTTCTCAGAAGAAATTGAGCGGGCGCCGCGAGTTGGTGTTGAAGAAGTACAATTATTAAAAAAGAACGGTATGAAAGCCTATATCGAGCTTCGCGTTAGTCCCATCCTCAGGGCAAACCGGATAATCGGCATGCAGGTAATCGCCCAAGACGTTACCGAGGAGAAACAATTACGGCAAAATATGGAATACTATGTAAAACAAATAAC
>CAYNDI010000254.1:0-3254 GCA_964395955.1 uncultured Dehalococcoidaceae bacterium | reverse complement strand
TAAGGAAGCGCGTGCCAACCGCAAATTATACCAGTATATTCCCAAAATGCTCAAAGGCTCGGTGAACTACGTGGCTTTTTCCCCTATCGACAAACTCACCTTTGACCCGGATGTCATGGTAATAGCAGCCAGTGTGGATCAGGCAAGAAACATATTGAGAGCCGACTGCTATTCGTCGGGCGATTCCTGGTCCTGCCAGGGGACGCCGGTTATGGCCTGCGCCTGGCTTTATATTTACCCCGTTATCAGCGGTAAAATGAATTTTACAGTCACCGGTCTGAGTCTGGGCATGGAAGCGATAAACATGTCTTTTCCGGAGGGTCTGTTCCTGATTTCCATACCCTGGAACATGATGCCTACCGTATGTGAAAATCTGCAGGATGCCAACCTATACCGCAGCTGGCGTTCTTCCGGCAGAGAAGAACATTTCAACCGGTTTGATAATCGTCTGAAACAGCTGCGGCAGGAAATACCTGATTAACTGCATATCGGGAAATAATTCTTGAGGAACTTCAAATAACTTCACTGCCTTTTTCGTCGGCCGGCGTTATATCGAATTGACTATTATAAAGCGAGGCATAAAAACCGTTGGCGGCCAGTAATTCCCGATGGTTACCCTGCTCGACAATGTCGCCCTCGTTCATAACAAAAATAATATCGGCGTTACGTATTGTCGACAGGCGATGAGCGATAACGAAACTGGTCCTGTCTTTCATCAGCTCATCCATAGCTTTCTGAATCAATATCTCGGTCCTGGTGTCAACCGAGCTGGTGGCTTCATCAAGGATTAATATCGCTGGATTTGATAGAAAAGCGCGGGCGATGGTCATAAGCTGCTTCTGTCCCTGTGAGATATTGCTGGACTCTTCATTGAGCTCCATGTTGTAACCGTGCGGCAAAGCATGCACGAAATTATCAACATAAGCCATTTTGGCAGCCGCCACGACCTCTTCATCGGTTGCGTTGAAGTTGCCGTATCGTATGTTCTCCATGATGCTACCATTGAACAGCCACGTATCCTGCAAGACCATTCCGAACATGTTCCGGAGTTCTTCATACTTGAAATTATTGATATCCACGCCATCAACCGTAATAACGCCATTATTAAGATTGTAAAAACGCATCAGCAGCTTGACCAGCGTGGTTTTACCCGCTCCGGTTGGTCCCACTATGGCGACCTTCTGCCCGGCGCGGATATCAGCCGAGAAATCATTAATGACAATTTTCTCGGGGTCATATCCAAAATGTACATTTTTAAATGATACATCACCGCTAACCTTCTCGGGTTTCACGGAAGCAGCGGTATCCGGCTCAATCTCTTCTTCGTCAAGGAACTCAAACACGCGCTCGGCCGCAGCTATAGTAGACTGCATGACATTGGCAATATTGGCTGTCTGGGTAATGGGTTGCGTAAACAGCCTCACATACTGGATAAAGGCCAGAATATCGCCCACCCCGATGACCTTTACCACGGCGAGATACCCGCCCAGGATACTGACCATAATATATCCCAGATTGCTGATAAAGGTCATGACCGGCATCATGGCACCGGAGAGAAACTGTGATTTCCAGGCCGAATCGTAAAGCTCATCGTTAAAACCGGTGAACTTCTGAATTGACCGCTCCTCTCCGTTAAATGCCTTCATGATGTTGTGTCCGGAATACATTTCCTCCACGTGTCCGTTGATATGTCCCAGATATTCCTGCTGTTTTCGGAAATGCTTCTGAGACGCCTTTACCACGAACCTGACCAGAACCAGCGATATCGGGAGCATCACCAGCGCCGCCAGTGTCATCAGCCAGCTTATCGTCAGCATCATTACCAGGACGCCGATAAGCGTCGTCACCGCGGTTACTATCTGGGAGAGGTTCTGGGTGAGGGTAGTGTTGATGGCATCGACATCATTGGTGACCCTGCTTAAAACCTCTCCATGTGTCTTGGTATCAAAGTATTTCAACGGGAGACGGTTTATCTTTTCCGATATATTTTTACGGAACTGATAGGTTACTTTCATGGCGACGCCGGATAAGATGTAACCCTGCAGGTAATTACAGCCGGCGCCGATGAGATACAGGCAAATCAATGTTATTATCGTCATGCCGATATAGTCAAAATCAATAGCGGCACCCGGCACATGCATCATTTTGGCCATGACGCCTTCAAATAGTTTATTGGTGGCGTTGCCGAACAGCTTGGGACCGATAATAGTAAAAACGGTACTGGCTACCGCGAAGAACAAAGAGAAAATAATCAGAAACCGGTAGGGTTTAAGATATTTTAAAAGGGTTTTTAAAGTATCCTTGAAGTTCTTTGGCCTCTCGCCCATCAGCATAGCCATGCCGGGGCCGCCGCCCATGGGTCCGCCCCCGGGGGGACCCCCCATCGGAGGCCTGCCCGCCGGTGGCCCGCCGCCCATCGGTGGCCGGCCCGTTGGAGGTCCGCCCATCATACTGCGCCTCCCGGCGGTGTTCTTTCGGGCTGACTCACGAGGCGAGTTCCTCCTTCGATAGCTGCGATTCGGCGATTTCCCGGTATACTTCGCAAGTCTTCATCAGATTTTTATGCGTACCGATACCGACAATTTCGCCATGGTCGATAACTACTATCTGGTCGGCTCTCATAATGGTACCTACCCTCTGCGTTACGATGAGTACCGTTGCATCCCGCGTTTCTTTCTTGAGAGCCTTTCTGAGGGCGGTATCGGTCTTGAAATCAAGGGCGGAAAAGCTGTCATCAAATATGTATATCTCCGGCTGTTTGGCCAGTGCCCGGGCAATCGATAGCCGCTGCTTCTGCCCGCCGGAAAAGTTGGCACCGCCCTGAGCAACAGCGGTATTGAACCCATCGCGGCTCTTTTGATAAAATCACTGGCCTGTGCCGATGCGACAATTTTCTCTAAGTCCGCGTCGCTGGCGTTCTCGTTAGCATATCTGATATTGCTTTCAATCGTACCGGCAAACAACGAGCTCTTCTGTGGTACGTACCCTATTTTATCCCTCAGGTCATGCTGGGTGACGTTCCGTATATCCATACCATCGACGAGGATGGTACCGGCAGTAGCATCATAAAAGCGTGGAATCAAATTTATCAGAGTCGATTTGCCGCTTCCCGTGCTGCCGATGAAAGCCGTCGTCTGTCCGGGCTTCGCCGAAAAAGAAATATTTTTCAGTACATCCTCTTCGGCCTCAGGATACCGGAACGATACATCCTTGAATTCCAGATGGCCCCGGTTACTGACGTCGAACCGCTGAGG
>CAYNDI010000253.1:0-3297 GCA_964395955.1 uncultured Dehalococcoidaceae bacterium | reverse complement strand
TGCAGCCGGCCTCTGAAAACACTTTTGCCTGACCGAATCCGGCACCGGAAGCGCCTCCGGTTATAAAAAGGATTTTTCCCTTAAAATCTTTCATTCATTCCTCCGTTCGACCATTCAAGGTTTAGCTGTATCTTTAGTTACTAGGGTCCCCGGCGTTCTTTGACCCACGTTAAGTCCTCCCTGGCTCTCCCCCATCCAGCTTCGGCGGCACCCTCGAGCCCGGGCATAGGGCGTTTCCTCATTTCTTCCATGCGTTTCTTCATCAGCTCTTCCTGCCGTTTCATACCTTCGGGAGTGGCATAATTGACTATCCGTTCTACAATGCCCTGCAACATCTTCTCCGGGTCCGGAACCGGGATGATGTAGAGCTGCTCGTTTTCAATCCCTTTCTTCAGTATCTGTGCCAGCTCCACGGGGTCGATGCCGAAGGAGTAATGGTGACGCATGAACTCGATTGTCTTTTCATTAGTATTATACCCCGTATTTTCCAGATGCTCTGGCCGTGTATAAGATGACTCGCCGATATTTGAATTTATACCGCCCGGACAGAGGCAGGATACGCCGATACCATAGGGCTTGAGCGCCTGGTAATAACTCTCCATGAGATTAATAACCGCGGCTTTAGCGGCTGAGTATGGAGCCGTCGTTGATCCTCCCATGAAACCTCCCATAGAGGAGGTCGCGGCGATGTAGCCTCCCTTACCGGCCTGTATCATGCGCGGCACGAAGGTCACCATGCCATTGACGACGCCGCCCAGACATACGCCCATAACCCAGTCATAATCCTCAAACGTCGAGGCTTCCGCCGGACCGAAGGCATTGACACCGGCCGTATTAAAGAGCATCTGCGGGGGACTGCCGTATACCTTCTCCACCTCATCGGCGGCAGCCGCGTAAGCTTTTCTGTCCGTGATATCCAGTTTTATGGCGTGGACTTCCGCCTTTTTCTCCCGGAAATACGCCATTGCTTCGTCCAGGTGGTCCTGACGAATATCCGCGATAACAACCTTGCAGCCGGCCTCTGAAAACACTTTTGCCTGACCGAATCCGGCACCGGAAGCGCCGCCGGTTATGAATAAGACCTTACCTGCAAAATTTTTCATAATTTCCTCCGTTATATTGTTATATATCGTAATATATATGGTAAAATATCACAAATTAATCGATATTACTTATTTCGGGTTGTAGATTTTTTCTGTATACAGTACCATAGAATATCACAAATGACATATTTTTCATACCCCATGGTAATGATAATAAGGAGATAGAAAATGGCAGGTAATAACAAGAAAATTTCAGTGCTCGACCCCATAGGCCAGCCCAGCGGCATCTTCGGGCGGCGGCTGGACGTTGATTCACCGATGCACGCTATTCACGACCCCGTACTCCAGCCGAGAGATACGGCTGAAGCACTGGGCGCCCTTATAATGGCGCCGCGCCTCGATAGCCTGGAAGGCAAGACCGTCTTCCTCGTCAATACAGGATTTCACGGCAGTAAGGAATTTATGGAAGAGGTCCAGGACTGGTTTACACGTAACCGGCCCTCGGTAAAGACCGATTTACGTCATATGAAGGCCGGCATATTCACCGACGATCCCGAGCTGTGGGCCGAAATCAAGAAAAACGGTGACGCCGTTGTCTTCGGCGTCGGCGGCTGAGACGGCTGTTCGGCGAGTATCGCCGAATTTTCCCGGACGATTGAGGACGACTACGGCGTGCCTTCGGCCCCCATCGTCACCTCCCGCTTTGCGGACTATGTCCAGCGTGACGGCCGCAGTCACGGCATGAACCTCCGCTGGAGCTTCCCACCCTACCCCGTCGGCTGGGTCTCCCGTGAAACGCTGCACGGCTACGTCGAAGGCAACGACCCGATTTCGGGCGCGCCCCTCATGGATGAGGTTATTTTCGCCCTTACCGAGCCGCTGACGGATGTCGAGAAGAATTACAAGGCGGTAAAGAGACCGGAGCGGCCGCGCCTGCTGGAACCGGATACCGAGGTCAATTTACACCGTCTCTTCCTGGAAAACGGCTGGACGGACGGTCTGCCCATCATCCTGCCGACCGAGGAACGCGTGGCGGAAATGCTCACCGGCACCGACCGTGACCCCCAGGAAATCGTCGGCATGATGTCGGTAACTACCCACGAGGAGAGGCTTAAGTACACGGTAGAGAGAGTTGCCGTCAACGCCGTTATGTCCGGGGCCAGGCCGGAGCACTTTCCGGTCATCCTGGCACTGGGCGCCTCCGGTAGACCTTCCCTGCCCAGCTCGACGACTTCTTTCGCCAGTATGATGGTAGTAAACGGACCCATCCGCAACGAAATCGGCATGAACTCCGGCCTCGGTGCCCTCAGCCCGATAAATTACGCTAACTCCGTCATCGGCAGGGCATGGACGCTGATGAGCATCAACCTCGGCGATATGCGCCCCGGCGCCACGTTCACGGCCAGTACCGGAACCACTATTAACTACAACAATATGTGCTGCGCGGAAAACGAGGAAAACAGCGTCTGGGAGCCCTTCCACGTGCGTAAGGGTTTCAAACGCGATGAGAGTACGGTCAGCCTTTTCCGCGGCTGGACCGTCATCGGCTTTAACACCGGCCCGGCCCGGCGGATGCTGGAGGTCGTAAAAGGTATCAGCGGCCCCTTCGGCGGTTCGTTTACGTTCGTCGTCGACCCGCTGGTAGCCAAGGGCCTCAAGGATGAAGGCTACGACGACCCCATGAAATTCAGCCAGTGGCTCGTGGACGAATTAAATCCCCGTTTTAAGCGACCCGAGGCGAATAACTTGATCGTCGTCGGCGGTGAAATGAATCCTATGTGGGTCGTTACCGACTTTAATCACTTCCAGACGGTAGCCATCGATCCGTGGATTCCCAAGGCCGGCGTCAAGAAAGACGCCAGGCCCCTGCGCATGCCGGAGGCGGTTGTCTGCAAAGACGGCTCCTGCGGTATCTCGCATTAGTGTAAAAAAGATATAAAGGGAAGAGAGATTAATCATGAAAGATTTTAAAGGCAAAACGGCTTTTATAACCGGCGGCGCCAGCGGTATCGGACTGGGGATTGCCAAGGCCTGTGCCAAATACGGCATGAATGTGATCATCGTCGATATGCGGCAGGACGCTCTCGACGAGGCGATGGCCTATTTCAAAGAGAAGAAATTACCCGCCCACCCGATCAACCTGAATGTAACCGACCGCGAGGCGTATGTTAAAGCCGCCGATGAAGCGGAAAAAGTCTACGGGAAGATACACGTGCTGGTCAATAACGCCGGCGTGGGTTCCGGCGGCGGTCCG